>NZ_FWWT01000021.1 GCF_900176035.1 Desulfonispora thiosulfatigenes DSM 11270
CTAGTACGAGAGGACCGGGTTGGACAAACCGCTGGTGTACCAGTTGTCTCGCCAGAGGCATAGCTGGGTAGCTACGTTTGGAAGTGATAAGCGCTGAAAGCATCTAAGCGCGAAGCCTACCTCAAGATGAGATTTCCCACAGCGTAAGCTGGTAAGACTCCAGAGAGAATATCTGGTAGATAGGCTAGAAGTGTAAGTGCCGTGAGGTATTTAGCGGACTAGTACTAATAGGTCGAGGGCTTGACCTAAATAAAGACGAAAATCTTCACTGTGTAGTTTTGAGAGAGCAAAGTATCATTTAAAGTTTAAGTAGGAAAAATACTTAAATAGATAAAGGATATATTGTTTGCTCAACAATTACATATTTTCTCGGTGATAATAGCGGAGGGGTCACACCCGTTACCATTTCGAACACGGTAGTTAAGTCCTCCAGCGCTGATGGTACTTGGACCAGAGGTCCTGGGAGAGTAGGTCGTCGCCGGGATTTTTCTTATTGTTCCTCGATAGCTCAATGGTAGAGCACCTGGCTGTTAACCAGGGGGTTGCTGGTTCGAGCCCAGCTCGAGGAGCCATTTAAAATATTATAGGGGTGTGGCTCAATTGGTAGAGTAGTGGACTCCAAATCCATTGGTTGCGGGTTCAAGTCCTGCCGCCCCTGCCACATAAAAAGGAGTAAACAATTAAGTTTACTCCTTTTTTGTGCATTTTGCTAATTAGGATATGATTTAGGATAAAATTTTAGAAATTTTAGAAATTTTTCTGTTTTAAGTATTATTGGAGTTTTTCAGGAAGATGATGGTTTTCTTGTTTTAATTCTGTAAAAATGGTATCTTGTTTTACCTGAGCATTATGATTTAATTGCATACTGTTTGCATTCATTGTTGTATTAATTAAATTATATAGCTTTTGAATATCTTCTTTTGTTGCTGGTTGAGCATCTTCTTTTAAAACAAACCCTATCTTTCCATTTGGTTCTAAAGTAGCCATTTTGACATTTTCAATTTTAGTTACATTATTTTGTCTTAATTGCATTTCAAGTTGATCAACAGTTAATCTTAATTTTTTTAAAGTCTCCTCTTGTAAAACCCCATTATCAATAATAATCTTTGATTTACCTGTAAAGAATTTTTCTAGTAGATTAAATTTAAGCTGTGAATACTCCATTAATAATAAAGTAGCTATTAAAAGTGCTGCTACTGCAAAGGTCGTCCAGATACTTTTTCCACTTACAGGTTGAATAAGTAATGAACCAATCGCTATCATAATAATAGTTTGAGCCACTGTCATCTGTGCAATTGATTTTCTGCCTGCTAGTCGTAAAAGAACTGTACCTACAACAACAATTAAAATAGATTTCCATATCCAAGCCAATTCCATAAATTCACCCCGAAATATTTAATATGCTGATAATCTTAATACCCTAGTGCCATAGAGACCGCTATAATGTGTAATCACCAAAGCTCATAATATATTTATAATCCCCAATATATTTCTTTTTATTAAAGATCTTTGGTATACTTATAAATACTAATCGAAATTACATAAGTCTAATTATTGAATTTAGGTGGCATAATACTTTTAAATATAAGTGGAGGTTATGATATGCAAAATTTTCATAAGCCAAATATTGTTATCAGCAATTGTATAGAACATGAGGCTTGTAGATATGATGGATCCATGATTAAAAACTCTTTTATTGAAAAATTAAAATCTCATGTTAATTTCAGTACAGTTTGTCCAGAGGTAGGTATAGGGTTACCAATTCCCAGAGACACTTTAAGGGTTGTCAATATAGATGATATTGAAAAAATAGTTATTTCCAAAACAGGTGAAGATGTTACTGAAAAAATGAAACAGTTTTCGGATGATTTTATAAATAATCTAAATAATGATGAAATAGATGGATTTATTTTAAAAGGAAAATCTCCATCTTGCGGAATAAAGGATGTCAAAGTATATACAAGTACAGAAAAAGGGCCAGCTTTACCTAAAAAATCAAGTGGAATATTTGCTAATATAGCCTTAGATAAATACCCGAATATATTAGTGGAAAATGAAGGAAGACTAACAAATTATAATATACGAGAACATTTTTTAACAAGAATATTTACGCAAGCTATGTTTAGAGAGATTAAAAAGAAAAAAAGCATGAAAGATTTGATTGATTTTCATAGTAATAATAAATACTTATTAATGGCATATAGTCCAGGTAATTTAAAAACTCTAGGTAAGTTAGTTGCTAATAATGACAAAAATGAAATAGGTCAAATTTTAAGAGAATATGAATTTTATTTAAATAAGGCATTATCTATGGTCCTAAAACCGATGCGTAATGTTAATATGCTTTTGCATTTATTTGGTTACTTTTCTAAAGAACTATCAAGTAATGAAAAGGCCTTTTTCCTAGATAAGTTAGAAAAATACAGCGCAAAACAAGTACCTCTGTCAGTCCCTGTAGCAATTATAAATTCCTGGGTGATGAGATTTAATAATGAATATTTAGCAAATCAAACTATTTTTGAACCCTTTCCAAGTGAGTTGATTGAAGTAACAGATTCTGGTAAAGGTTTATAAATATTATCTATAATTTAGGAATTAAAAAATGTGCCCTAAAATGGGCACATTTAAGATTAATGATATTTCTTTGTCTCTTTCCATTCGTAAGTGTCATTTAGAGCTTCCCCAAAACGCTGAAAGTGAACTACTTCTCTTTCTCGTAAAAATCTTAGAGTATCTTTAATTCCATTGTCATCTGTCAATTTAATCAAATTTTCATACACTGTTCTAGCTTTTTGCTCTGCAGCCATATTTTCATATAAATTTGTTATAGGATCTCCAGTAGACTGTATATAAGCCGCTGTCCATGGTACTCCATTAGGATCAGAAGGATAAATAGCATTACCATGTAAGGTATAATCAGCACCTAAACCAGCTGCTTTCAGCTCAGCAGGAGTAGCATCCCTCGTTAATTTATAGACCATTGTAGCAATCATTTCCACATGGGCTAATTCTTCTGTACCTATATCAGTTAGTAAAGCTTTAGACTTACCAGTAGGCATAGTATATCTTTGAGATAAATAGCGTAGTGCTGCACTTAATTCACCATCTGGACCTCCATATTGTGCTATTAAAAATTTAGCCATTTTTAAGTCTTTAGTTTCAACACGTACTGGATATTGCAATTTTTTTTCATAAATCCACATACTGATACCTCCTATTATTCCTGCCAAGGCCAAGGTTCATTAACCCAAGCCCAAGGATATTTACTTGGTGAAAAACCAAAATTTATAAGTGGTCCGTAATTCATTTCGAAAATTTGTTTATGCTCCAATAATTGTTGACTTATGCTATTATAGTCCATCAATGCTTGTTGATTTTCAGGATGAGTGTCTAAATAAAGGTTTATATCTACTGCAGCAAATTCGAGTTCTTGAAGTTTTCTTAATAACTCTTTGCGTCCCATTTTCTTCATTACACTTTCCTCCTATCAAAATTTTAAAGTCCATAAAGGTCAGAAAAAATTGTTCCTTTTCTTAAACCCTCACTTGGTGAAAACAAGTTTACATATGGTTGGTTAACAATATAGGCTCTGGCTAATCTTAAATTTGCAGGTAGATAGTTATTCAAATTAATCACTCCTTTGTTTTTGTCTTAATAATATCTTATGGATAAGAGATAAAAATGTGTGATTAAACATAAAAAATGAATAATATTTAATTTATAATGCTTAAAATACTTAAACACAAAAAAAAATTACCTATTTAGGTAATTTTCATGCACGTTTCTTATTTTCTTTAAAGATATTTGCTAAATCTAAAATCGAATCTAAAAATAAATCTGGATTATATTGACTTAACTTATCTAAAGGGTGCTCACTATATTTCATAACTGCAGTTTTAACGCCTGCATTTTTTCCACACAGGATATCAAAGGATGTATCTCCTACCATCAGAGCCTCTTCTGGATTTAAATTAAGGTTATCTAAAGCTTTAAAAATAGGGTCTGGATTAGGTTTGTGCTTAGTGGTATCATTTGCACCAATAAAAGTATCAAAGTAAGGTGAAATATCAAATAAATCAAGACCTCTTTGCGCAACTGTATTAATTTTTGAAGTAACAACTCCTAAAAGATAACCTTGATCTTTTAATTCATGTAATCCTTGTTTTACACCAGGAAAAATAGTTGTGAGATAATCATGATATTCATGATTATATTTTCGATAAGTAGTTAATAAAGTATCTACTTTGTCCTCAGAGTATCTTGCAAATGTATCGACAAGTGGTTCACCAAAATAAGGGACGAGTTCTGCTCGTGTTAAATCCATATTTAAAATTTTTTTAAAAGTGTATTGAAAAGATTTAATAACTAAATCATTTGTATATAATAAGGTTCCATCTAAATCAAAAAGAATACCTTTAATCATTTAATCACCTCTAGCTTATTTATAGTTATTATAACATTAAGATTTTAATTGTAAAATCTATTGCATAATTAAAGTTTTTGGGATATAATTACCCAGAACTTAAAATAGTTCCTTTAAATCGGTCCCGTGAGACTGGTAAGGTATAGGTAGTATACATATTGAATTGTTGTATCTACTTATCTTTAATGATAATACTAGCCGGGGTTTACCCGGCTTTTTTATAACTAAATATCAGATATCCTTTAAATACGGTACCGTGATACTGGCAAGGATGAAGTCATTAGCTTTAGCTAATGGGCTTTTTACTAACATCTATTATGCCAGGTCATTGACCTGGCATTTATTTTTAGAGAAAAAACATATACTATATAAATACAATTTCTTAGGGGGTAGGGCAGTGGGAATAAGTAAAAAGGATTTAATTTCCTTAGATGACTTGACTGTTGAAGAAATAGAAGAAATTTTAAATAATGCAAAATCAATGAAAGAAATAATTAATCGTGATATTAAAAAAGTACCTACTTTAAGAGGACGAGCAGTTATTAATTTGTTTTATGAAAATAGTACAAGAACCCGTACTTCTTTTGAAATTGCAGGGAAATATATGGGGGCTGATGTAATCAATGTAAATGTAGCAACTAGTAGCGTAGCTAAAGGGGAATCTTTAAAAGATACAGCGCAAACTATTGATAGAATGGGTGCAGATGTAATAGTCATGCGTCATCCGGCTAGTGGAGCTCATCATTTATTAGCTAAAAATGTAAATGCTAGAGTTATAAATGCAGGAGATGGTACTCATCAACATCCTACACAAGCGTTATTAGATTTATTCACTATGGTAGATTATAAAAAAATTTAAAAGGAAAAAAGGTAGCAATAATAGGAGATATTCTTCATAGTAGGGTAGCTCGTTCAAATGCTTGGATCTTAAACAAATTAGGAGCAGAAGTATATTTTTGCGGTCCACCTACATTAATACCTCCAGGAGCGGAAAATTTGGGAGCAAAGGTAACTTACAATATGGAGGAAGCTGTAAAAGATGCTGATGTAGTGATGATGTTAAGAATACAGCTTGAAAGACAAAAGAAAGGCTTATTCCCATCAGCTAGAGAATATTCAAAGTTTTACGGACTAAATAGCAAAAAGTTAGCTCTTGCTAAAAAAGATGCTTTGGTTCTTCATCCTGGTCCATTAAATAGAGGATTAGAAATGACAGCAGAAGTAGCAGATAGTAGCCAAGCTGTTATTACAGAGCAAGTTACAAATGGCGTAGCTATTAGAATGGCACTACTTTACAGTATGGGAGGGGGAAAGGTTAATGCTACTAATTAAAAATGGTTTAGTAATCGACCCAAGTCAAAATATTAATGAAACCCTTGATATATTAATCGAAAATAAAAAGATACTTAAAATAGAAAAAAATATCAAAGCTAATAAAGACATGGAAGTAATAAATGCAAACGGAATGATTGTGGCACCAGGGTTTATTGACCTCCACGTTCATTTAAGGGAGCCAGGGAAAGAATATAAGGAAACAATATTAACAGGATGTCAGGCTGCAGCTAAGGGTGGATTTACAGGTATTGCTTGTATGCCTAATACAAGTCCGGTAATAGATAATGAGTCAGTGGTTGAACTAATAAAAGCACGTGCAAATAAATATAATTTAGTAGATGTTTATCCTATTGCCTCGATAACAAAAGGACAAGAAGGAAAAGAACTAACTGAGTACGGAATTTTAAAAGAAACTGGAGCAATAGCATTTTCAGATGATGGAGTCGGAGTTAGTAGTTCAGGAGTTATGCGCAGAGCTTTAGATTATGCAAAAGCATTTGATGCCTTAATTATGTGTCATTGTGAAGATGAAAGTCTAGCTGGTGATGGGGTAATGCATGAAGGAGTAATGAGCACAAAGCTTGGCCTTGCGGGAATTCCAAGTATAGCTGAAGAAATTATGTTAGAAAGAGATATAGCATTAGCCGAATTTACTAAAGGTAAAATTCATATATGTCATGTTAGCACTGCAAAGGGTGTAGAAATTATTAGAAATGCCAAAAATAGAGGGGTAAGGGTTACAGCAGAAGTAACTCCTCATCATATTTCTCTAACTGATGAAGCAGTTAAAGATTATGATCCAAATACAAAGGTAAATCCACCTCTTAGAACTAAAGAAGATATTGATGCCTTAATAGAAGGATTAATTGATGGAACAATAGATTGTATTGCAACAGATCATGCTCCCCATTCTATAGAAGAAAAAGAAGTGGAATATGATTATGCTCCTTTTGGAATGGTAGGTTTAGAAACAGCTGTACCAATAGCATTTGAAAAATTAGTTAAAACAAATAAGTTAGATTATTTACAAATAGTAAAAGTTTTAAGTACAAGTCCTGCTAAAATATTAGGTCTTGATAAAGGAAGTTTAAGAGAAGGAACAGAAGCTGATATAACAATAATTGATCCAAATCTTACTCAAAAGGTAGATGTAAATAAATTCTACACTTTAGGCAAAAATACTCCTTTTAATAACCTGGAACTAACAGGATGGCCTGTTTATACGATTAAAGACGGTAACATTATTATGAATCAAGGGGTGGTTGTCGAATGAGTAAAGGATATATAGTACTACAAGATGGCAAGGTTTTTACTGGAACAGGATTTGGTGCAACGGGCAAAAGTATAGGAGAAATAGTTTTTAATACTAGTATGATGGGGTATCAAGAATCATTAACTGATCCTGCTAGTGCTGGTAAAATAATAAACTTTACCTATCCTTTAATAGGAAATTATGGAGTTAATTTTGGAGATTGGGAAAGTAGTAGAATATTTGCTCACGGTGTAGTTGTTAAAGAAGCTGCAGAAATTCCGAGTAACTGGAGATCAGAACAAAGTTTACCCGAGCTTTTAAAAGAACACAATATTGTGGGAGTTGAAGGCGTTGACACTAGAGCAATTACAAAATATATTAGATCATTTGGTTCAATGAGAGCAATTGTTGCAAATGACGGGACAAGTGTCGAAGAATTAAAAGAAATCGTAAAATCAAATCAGTTAACTCCTGGTCAAGAAAATATTAAAGACACTACCACTAAGAGTTCCTATTCATTACCAGGTGGAGTAGTAAGACTTGTGGTTATGGACTTTGGTATTAAAAGTAATGTACTGAGAATTTTACAAAAAAATAATTGTACAATAAACTTGGTTTCAGCTGATACAAGTGGCTCTGAAATTTTAAAATCTAAGCCACAAGGAGTTATTTTATCTAATGGACCAGAAAATAATCTAAATGAAGAATCAATAATTAATGAACTAAAAATAATAATTGAAGCAGGAGTACCGATTTTTGGAATAGGTGTAGGACATCAGTTACTAGCAAAGGCACTAGGAGCAACAACATATAAATTAAAATTTGGACACTGTGGTAGTGGACCAGTAAAAGAAGTAATAACTAATAAAGTCTATATGACTTCTCAAAATAATGGTTTTGTAGTTGATGCTAATAGTTTAAGTGAAGACATTGAAGTTACATATCTGAACTTAAATGACAATACAGTGGCAGGAATTAGGCATAAAAAACTACCTATTATGAGTGTTCAATTTCATCCTGAAGCATCCCCAGGCCCAAAAGATACAGAATTTATATTCCAGGATTTCCTAAGTGATTTAGAAAAAGGAGGAAACTAATATGCCAAAACGTACAGATATAAAGAAGGTATTAGTTATCGGATCTGGCCCTATTGTTATTGGACAGGCAGCTGAGTTTGACTATGCGGGTACTCAGGCGTGCAGAACTTTAAAAGAAGAAGGAATTGAAGTTGTCTTAGTAAATAGTAATCCTGCTACAATAATGACCGATGAAAATATTGCTGATAGAATTTATATAGAACCCCTTACAATTGAATTCTTAGAAGAAATTATTTACAACGAAAGACCTCAAGGTTTATTACCAACTTTAGGAGGTCAGGTTGGACTTAATTTAGCTAAGGAATTAGCAGAAAAAGGGATTTTGGAACGAGCTGGAGTAGAGCTTTTAGGTACATCTCTAGAAGCTATTAAAAAAGCTGAAGATAGAGATTTATTTAAAAATATGTTAGCTGAAATAAATGAGCCAGTACCAGAGAGTGATATCGTAAGTACTATTGATGATGCAATTTCCTTAGCAGAAAGAATTGGTTATCCAATTATTGTTCGTCCTGCTTATACTTTAGGTGGATTAGGTGGAGGATTTGCAAATAATATTGATGAGTTAAAGGATATTGTTAGTAGAGGACTTAAATATAGCCCAATCAATCAAGTATTAATTGAAAAAAGTGTTAAGGGTTGGAAGGAAATAGAGTATGAGGTAATTCGTGATGGAAATGATACTTGTATCATTGTTTGTAATATGGAAAATATTGATCCTGTAGGAATTCATACAGGAGATAGTATAGTAGTTGCCCCTACTCAAACTTTATCAGATGTAGAGCATCAAACTTTAAGAAGTGCGTCTTTAAAAATTATTAGAGCTTTAGAAATAAAAGGTGGATGTAATATTCAGTTTGCACTTAATCCAGAAAGCCTTGAATATATAGTTATTGAAGTTAATCCAAGAGTTAGTCGTTCTAGTGCTCTTGCTTCTAAAGCAACAGGTTATCCAATTGCAAAGATAACGGCAAAAATTGCCTTAGGTTATAACTTAGATGAAATTAAAAATAGTGTTACTGGGAAAACTTTAGCATGTTTTGAACCAAGTATTGACTATATTGTAATTAAAATACCACGCTGGCCTTTTGATAAATTTCAACCTGCAAATCGGACTTTAGGATCGCAAATGAAGGCAACCGGTGAAATAATGGCAATTGGTAGGAATTTTGAGTTAGCTCTTCAAAAAGGAATTAGATCTTTAGAGCTTGATGTAATAGGGCTTTTAAATCCACAATTTGCAGATATTGATAAAAAAGAGTTAGAAGAAAGAATAGTTAATGCAGATGATGAAAGACTATTTTTACTTGGGGAAGCTTTCAAAAGAAAATATACTATCCAAGAAATTCATGATTTGACTAAAATAGATTTATTTTTCTTAAGAAAGTTTGAAAAGCTAGTTAATTTTGAATTAAATTTGGCTGCTAAAGAATTAAATGCAGAGAATGTTTTAGAAGCTAAAAAGTTAGGATTTAGTGATAATCAATTAGCTTCTGTATGGAAAGTAGAAGAAGAGGAAATTTTAAAAGTTCGTAAAGATAACAGTATCGAGAGTGTATTTAAAATAGTAGATACTTGTGCTGGTGAATTTGAGGCTGTTACTCCATATTATTACTCAAGTTTTGATGAAGAAGATGAATTTGAATATGTAGATGAAGAAAAAGTAATTGTTTTAGGAAGTGGTCCAATTAGAATAGGTCAAGGTATTGAATTTGACTATTGTTCAGTACATTCAGCTTGGGCTTTAAAGGAAGCAGGAATAAAATCAATTGTAATTAATAATAATCCTGAAACTGTAAGTACAGATTTTGATACCTCAGATAAATTATATTTTGAACCTTTAACCCCAGAAGATGTAATGAATATTATCGATAAAGAAAAACCAGCAGGAGTTATTGTGCAATTTGGAGGACAAACAGCAATCAATTTAGCTCGTCCTTTAGTCTCAAAAGGAGTAAAAATCTTAGGTACATCTGTTGATGATATAGATATGGCTGAAGACCGTGAAAAATTTGATGATATTTTAGAAAAATTAGCGATACCTCGTCCACTTGGAAAAACTGCTAGAACAGTAGAAGAAGCAAAAAATATTGCTGAAACTTTAGGTTTTCCAGTATTAGTTCGTCCGTCTTATGTTTTAGGTGGCAGGGCTATGGAAATTGTATATTCTTTAGAAGAACTTGAAAACTATTTAGCTACAGCTGTAAAAGTATCCTCTAAGCATCCAGTTTTAGTAGATAGATATTTAATAGGTAAAGAAATAGAAGTAGATGCGATCTGTGATGGAGTAGATGTTTTAATACCAGGAATTATGGAACATATAGAAAGAGCAGGAGTTCACTCTGGAGATAGCACGGCTGTATATCCATCTTGGTCTTTAACATCTGAAGAAATGAAGAAACTAGAAGATTATACGAGAAAACTAGCATTAGAATTAAATATTAAAGGGCTTGTAAATATCCAATATGTTGTGCATAAAGAAGAGGTATATGTTATTGAAGTAAATCCACGTTCAAGTAGAACAGTTCCTTATTTAAGTAAAGTAACGGGTATACCAATGGTTACTTTAGCAACAAAGATTATGCTTGGAAAAACTTTACCTGATTTAGGATATAAATATGGACTAGCTTCGAATAGAGATATTGTAGCAGTAAAAGTGCCCGTATTTTCATTTAATAAGTTAGTAGATGTCGAGACATCTTTAGGACCTGAGATGAAGTCAACTGGTGAAGTTTTAGGAATTGATAAAACCTTTACTAAAGCCTTATATAAAGCTTTAATAGCAGCAGGATATGTTATTCCAAGACAAGGAACCCTTTTAGCAACAGTAGCAGATAAAGATAAAGAAGAAGCTTGGGTTCTGTTAGAAAGATTATCTCACTTAGGTTTTAAAATCATGGCTACCGCTGGAACAGCTGAGTTTTTAAAACAAAAAGGTTTAGATGTAACTGTTGTAAATAAAATTACAGAAGGAACTCCTCATGTAGAAGATGTAATTAAAAAGGGTCAAGTAGATTTAGTTATTAATACCTTAACTAAAGGAAAGACACCAGCACGTGATGGTTTTAGAATAAGAAGAGCAGCGGTTGAATTTAATGTACCATGTCTAACATCTCTTGATTTAACTAAGGCAATTGTAGAAGTTTTAGAGTCGATGATAAGAGTTAAAGCGCTGCAAGATTATTCAAAGAAGGTGGACTAAATGAAGTTAATAACTGCTAAGGTTATTAATCAAGTGAAAATAGCAAAGGATCAATTTGTACTAAGACTATATTGCCCTGATATAGTCTTAGCTGCAAAGCCTGGTCAATTTATTACCTTAAAAATACATGAACAACCTTTATTAAGAAGACCATTTAGTATTCATTATATAGATAAAGAAAAAGGTTATTTAGAAATATTTTATCAAGTAGTGGGAAGGACGACAAAAGATTTAAGTAATTTAAGTGAAGATGCTGATGTTTCACTCCTTGGTCCACTAGGAAATGGATTTACTTTAAAAGAAAATAGTAAAGCTTTATTAATAGGTGGGGGACTAGGACAAGCTCCTTTAAGATTTTTAGCTACGGAATTAAAGTTATTAAACACTGAGGTAGAAGTCCTACTAGGAGCTAGACATGAAGAAGGTTTGAAGAATTTAGAGTGTTTTATGGATCAGACAGGTAATATTCACTGCGCAACAGAAGATGGTAGTAAGGGAGTAAAAGGCTTTGTAACAGAAGTTTTACCAGATATTATTAAAGAATTTAAACCCGATATTATTTATACTTGTGGTCCAATTCCAATGCTTAAGGCAATCAAGGAAATTGCAACTAAAAGTCAAATCTTATGTCAAATTTCTTTAGAAAAAACCATGGCTTGTGGAATAGGAGTTTGCTTAGGATGTACCTGTAAGAGTAAAAATGATGAAAAATACCCTAAGGTTTGTATAGATGGGCCTGTATTTTGGGCGGAGGGGGTAGATATAGATGAGTAAGGTTAATCTTAGTCAGACCATGATGGGAATTAATTTTGAAAATCCTGTTTTAACTGCCTCTGGTACCTATGGATTTGGAACTGAATATAATGAGATTATCGATGTAAGTAAATTAGGTGGTATTGTTTCTAAAGGATTAACCTTAGAATCACGTAAAGGCAATCCCGGCGTCAGGCTAAAGGAAACTCCCTCTGGTTTATTAAATTGCATCGGACTAGAAAACCCTGGTGTAGAAAAATTTATTACAGATTACTTACCTAAAATGATAAAATTAAATACGAAAATTATTGCAAATATTTCCGGAAATACCCTAGATGATTATAAATTAATTGCTGAAAAGTTAGATTTAAATGAAATAAATGCTCTTGAAGTAAATATTTCTTGTCCTAATGTAAAGGCTGGGGGTATGGCCTTTGGCACAGATGCGAAAATGGTTGAAAAAGTTACAAATACAGTAAAATCAGCAACTAGTTTACCAGTAATAGTTAAACTTAGTCCTAATGTCACAGATATAACTGAAATGGCTCTAGCTGCTGAAAGTGGGGGAGCTGATGGCTTAGCTTTAATTAATACTTTATTAGGAATGTCAGTTGATATAAATAGACAAAAACCAAGCCTTGGAAATGTTTTTGGAGGTTTGTCAGGTCCAGCTATTAAACCAGTTGCTTTAAGAATGGTATGGCAGGTTTTTCAAAAGGTTAATATACCGATAATTGGGCTGGGTGGAATTAGCAAATGGGAAGATGCAGTTGAATTTATGTTAGCAGGTGCTTCACTTGTTATGGTGGGAACAAGTAATTTTAGTAATCCTTTAGCACCTTTAGAAATAATCGAGGGAATAGAAAAATATTGTGAAAAAAATAATCTTAGTTCAGTGAGTGATTTAATTGGACTTGCCCAGAAGGGAGAATAAAATGAGCAGTAAATTAATAGTAGCTTTAGATGTTAATGATTTAAATGAAGCCAAAAATTTAGTTACAGTATTAGGTGATTCAGTTAATTATTATAAAGTAGGATTAGAACTTTTCTTAAATACTGGGGGCAAAGTATTAGAGTTTTTAAAAGATCAAAAGAAGAAAATATTTTTAGACCTAAAGTTTCATGACATTCCAAATACAGTAGCTCAGGCAGCTAAATGGGCTACTACTTTAGGTGTAGATATGTTTAATGTGCACGCTTCAGGTGGACGAGAAATGTTACAAAAAGTAAGTGAAGTAGTATCAGAAACAGCGAAAGCTCAAAAAATAGATAAACCATTAGTTATTGCAGTGACTATTTTAACAAGTTTTAATGAAGAAGGAATCACAGAAGTAGGTTATAACGGTTCGATAGAAAATTTAGCTACTAATTTAGCTAAGCTTACTAAAGAAGGTGGTTTAGATGGTGTGGTATGTTCACCTAAAGAAGTAGAAAATATTAAAAAAGTATGTGGACGAGAATTTATTACGGTATGTCCTGGGGTAAGACCTAAGTGGTCTGTTAGTGGAGACCAAAAAAGAATCATGACTCCTAAAGATGCCATAGAAATTGGTGCTGATTTTTTAGTAGTTGGTCGACCAATTACTAAAAGTAATGACCCTTATGAAGCAGCAATGAAAATAATAAATGAAATGGAGCAAATATAATGTTAAATGAAAAAGAAATTATTACATTATTAAGAGAAACAAATGCACTTATAGACGGACATTTTTTATTAAGCTCAGGATTACATAGTGAATCGTATGTACAATGTGCTTTATTATTAAAAGATCCTAAAATAGCCGAAAAAATTTGTACCGATTTAGCAGATAAATTTAGAAATGAGAAAATAGATTTAGTAGTAGGTCCTGCTTTAGGTGGTGTTATAGTTGCCTATGAGGTTGCAAGACAACTAGGGGTTCCTAATATTTTTGCCGAAAGAGAAAATGGTCAAATGACTTTAAGACGTGGATTTAGTGTAGAAAAAGGTAAAAATGTTTTAGTTATTGAAGATGTAATTACAACAGGTGGATCTTCTCAGGAAGTAGTTGAACTTTTAGAGAGTATGGGGGCAAATGTTATAGCAGCAGGTTCAATTATAGATCGAAGTAAAGGCGAAGTTAAATTAACGGTGCCATTTAAATCTTTATTAAAGCTTGATATTAAAACTTATACTAAAGAAAAATGTCCTTTATGTGCTGATGGGACTGAAGCAATAAAGCCAGGTAGTAGACGATAATCTGTAAAATTCAAAACTAATGTTTTATCAAAGTGCACTTTGAGGAGTGCATTTTATTTTTACTTGTTGTATTATATAAATAAAGAATAAAATTATCTTAAAGGTGAAACAGATGACCCATGACCTAGAACGAAAAAGAATCATCAATAATTACATAATGAAGGCACAAATTGTATTTTTTGCGATATCCACTGTAATTTTATTAAAGTCGCAACAGTTAGAATACGATGGTTTGATATTGAAAAGTTATTTAACCATAATTTTTATGATTAGTTTTTTGATCGGTATTTCTCTAGTTAGCTTAAGCTATCAAAATAGTTCCATTACATATAACAAAATATATACCTTTTTAATAATAATTAATTTAATTATCATAAATATTACAATTATGTATACGAATATTTATGAAATAAGGTTTTTATATTTAATCCCTGTTATAATTTGTGCAACAACCTTTTGTGTCTGGGTGAGTATTTTTTTATCAATTTTTATTGGAATTATAAATATAACTATAATCCAAAGTCTTACTAAAATCTTGTATCCTTTTAACTATACGTATGAAACAGATATTATCTTTACCGGAATTTTAATCCTCTTAGCTTGGTTAATTAGTACAGAATTTGAGGTCGAAAAAAATTTAAGAATGAAATTAATGGAAACTAAGGTTACCTTATATAAGAATAAAGTATTATTAGAAACCTTAATTAATGAAATTTCTATGGGGGTATTTGTCATAGATGGACAAGGTAAATTTGTCCATGTGAACAAACAAGCAATAAAAATACTAGGTATATATACTAGTTATGAAGATTTAATCAGTGTCCATTATAAAAAATTTTTAATGGACATCAATCTTAAGTATCCCTATACTGACTCACTAGTTTATAAAGTTTTACATGAAAAGCAAGAAAAACTACACGATACTACAATATATAATAATAAACTATTAGAGCTAGTTTGCCAGCCTGTTTATGAAAAGAATATCCTAAAATATGCTATATTAACATTTTCAGATATTACTAATGAAGAAAAGATTAGAGAAAAGGTAGCTTCTTTTGAGCGATTAGAAGCAATTAATCAAACCGTAGCAAGTGTTGCCCATGAAATTAAAAACCCTTTAACCACGATTAAAGGATTTTTAGATTTAAGTCTTAAATCTAATATTGATTTAGATAAAAGCCAGTTAACCTTACTTACTTCAGAGGTTGACAGATGTATCACTATTGCAAGTGATTTTTTAGCGTGTACAAAAAAGTCTAATCAGGCTAAAAAGATTTTAAATTTAGAAAAAATAATACGAAATCATTCCTTATTACTGGAAAAGGATGCCTTATTTAATCAAGTGAAATTAGATTTAAAGCTTGACGAGGTTTCTAATCTTTTAATATATGAAAATGAAATAAAACAATTATTACTTAATCTTACTCGAAATTCAATTGAGGCAATGGAGCAGGGAGGTAAATTAATTATAAGTTTAAACGAAGACAAAGACCACGTTTATCTAAAGATAAAGGATAATGGAAAAGGAATCCCTGAAGAGGTCTTAGAAAAATTAGGTACGCCATTTTTAACGACAAAAGAAAATGGAACAGGGCTTGGCATGACAATTTGTTATCAAATAGCAGAAAGAAATAACGCAAAACTGACAATTAACTCAGGTCAAGGATTAGGTACAGAAATAACAGTTAGTTTTTTAAAGGAAGGATTAATGCATGAATAATCTACCATTAGTTGTATTGATTTTTCAAATAATTCCCGAAAGTATAGCAATGATTTTTTTAGCAACTTCTATCTTGAATAACTGGATAGCAGAAAAAAAATATATACTTTTTATTTTTGGAGTGCTTGAAGGATTATTTATATTTTTTTTAAAGACAATTTCAATATCTTTTGGTGTACATACTATTATAGCAATTTTTTCTCTCGCGTTATGGATTTATTTTATAACTAAAAAATCTTTTACAATTTGTATATTAAGTGCCTCTATAGTAAGTATTATTTTGATGATTCTAGAATTAATTGTTGTTGAAATAAGTATTAATTTTTTTGGATTAGAAGTACAATATATCTTGAATAATTATCCTTTAAGGATAATCCTAGGTTCACCTCAGATTTTAATACTTTTCTTATTAGGGGTAATTTTAAATAAAATATTTTGGAAAAAACGAACTAATAAATTGAACTAAAATTTTAATCCTGTATATTACAGGATTTTTTTTATAAAATGTAAGTTAAAGGAGATTTAACTATGAACAAAGAAAAGGAAGAAGTATATATAAAAAAACTATTTAATAAAATGGCCAGCCATTATAATTTTACAACGATTGTGTTAACCCTTGGGATATTTCCATTAATCCAAAATTATATGTTACGAAAATCAAATTTAAAAACTGGTGATAATGTTATAGATATATGTTGTGGTACAGGTAAGCTTAGTTTGAAAATAGCCAAAAGAGTGGGCGATGGGGGTAAAGTAGTAGGAATTGACTTTTCAAGTAAAATGTTAGATGTTGGTAGATTGATGATGAAAAATAAAAGTATAAAAAATGTAGAGTTTATTGAAGGAAATGCACTAGATCTCCCTTTTTCAAATAATAACTTTGAAATAGCAATTAATAGTTTTGCTTTAAGAAATGTTTTAAATATCAAAAAGTCTATTGAAGAAATGTCTAGGGTAGTAAAAAGCGGAGGTCAGGTTGTCTGCTTAGAAGCAGCAATTCCGACAAATAAAATCTTATTACAAGGTTTTAATCTGATTTTCTTTAAGATCATCCCATTCTTTGCAAAAATAATTAATAAGGTCAAAGATAATGACAAATATTTTGATTATTTATGGCTTATTAAGTCTTTTAAAGAGTTCCCAAGCCAAACAGAAATTAAAAATATGTACATAAATGCAGGTTTAGTAGAAGTAAAGAGTTTTAGTTTAATTGGTGGGCTTTTTACAGTTTACCTAGGTCAAAAGAGGTGAAAAGATGTAGATAGAAGCAAAAAATAGTACAAAAAATAAAATGACGTAAAAATGTATGTGGAAGTAAAAGAGGCAGTAAATTTTATAAAATTTACTGCCTCTTTTCATTAAATTCAGAAAAATATTATTTTAACAAAGTGTGATACTTTCTATTCTACTTAGTTAGCTTAAAGAATTTTTGGGTTTAAAAGTTTGACAAACTGTATCATCACTTGTAGAGACAGACATATTTTGAGAAGCTGATACTACCTCAATACTTTCAGCATTACACATACCTGATTTATTATAAGCACATTCTCCAACCTTACATCTAATGTTATCACATTTCATTATAATCACCTCCTGATATTAATATTTGCAGAAAATAAAATATTATGTAGTTTATTATATGTTAAATTTTATGGGAATAATAAAACAAGGAGGTAATTGGCATGAAAAAAAAATTAGAAAACTATTATTACAATAGTTTGAAGAAAAAGGAAGCACCCTATGCTAAAACAATTAAGACATTCTTTAAACATCTATTTATCTTTATTATTTTGGTAAGCGTACTAGTTTATTATGTCGATAACATTTTAATAGTTACTTTATTAAGTCTGGGTGGTTTTCATTTTTTTTATTATTCTAATAAAAAAATCGAAAAAAAGAAAATGAACAAATTTATTAAGGGATTAAGGAATAATATTTCCCAAGAAATATTTTGGAAAAGAATAAAAGGAATGGATAAAGATGATTTTGTTGTATTTATTCAATCTGTTTTAGAGGGATTGCCACAGTTTACTGAAGTAACAAAATCCGGGCAGGAGATCGATTTAGAAGCGAAATTCAATGATGAGAATATTGTAATTACTTGTCATTTATTAGATGGGGAAAATGCAGTAGAAGCCTATTCAGCTAGAGAATTGTCCCGTTTTATGAGTAAAAACAATTTTGATAAGGGAATTATCATTTCTAGTACTGATTTTAGGGAAAGTACTAAAACATTTTGTGAAATTATTAAAGAGAAAAGAAAAATATTGTTATTAGCACGTCATGATTTATTAGAAATGGCACGGGATGCCGACAAATTACCCCTAAATTCAGAAATAGATGATGCAATTTTAAAAAGAATTGAATACAAAGAAAGAGCATGGAAACATACACAAGAAAAAATTTTTGCTAAATCAAATCTAAGTAATTATATATTAGGAGGATTTTTTTTACTGATTTTTGGAATTTTCATGGAAGGTAAAATCAATTTATTATACTATGTAGCTAGCTTTTTATTGTTTAGTTTTGGTGCAATTAGTTTTTGGGTAGGAATTAAAAAAGAGAATATAGATTATAAGTGGGAAGATAAAATAATATAAAAGAAGCATTTCAAAATGCTTCTTTTATAATTTATTCAAAGCTATAAAAATCATACTTACTCCAGAAAATATCATTACGAGTTGCTTAATAGAAACCTTCCCCGCTAAACCTACTAAACCTAGTGATGTCACAGTAATAAGTACAAGTGGACCAATAATAGCTAGAATAGCATTTATTTTAAAAGCAGTTTCTATTCTATTAAAATAAAGCATTAATGATGCAGCAGATATTTCAATCAAACCTGATAATAGTCTTAAAAGAGCCATACCTAAAACAATTTTATTCATAAAATCACCCTTATTAGCTTTTTAATAAATAGAGTATTCAGAGAATTAGTAATTTATTAACAGAATATCTGATTTTTGTCTGCATAAATATAAGTTAGGTATACTTGTGATTATTGGGGGTATTTTATTTGTTAGGAGAAGGAATATTATTAATATTAATTCTAATTGGAGTATTGGGACATTCTAATATATTAGCAGCTTCGGCTTGTGTTTTGTTAGTGATGAAATTGAGTAATCTATCTCATTATTTTGATTTAATTAGTAGACGAGGACTTGAAGTAGGACTGTTATTCTTAATGTTGTCCGTTTTAGTGCCTTTTGCAAGTGATGAAATGAATTTTAAGGATATGCTAAGAGGTATTTTTAGTTGGCCAGGATTTTTTTGCGCAGTAGGTGGCGCCATCGCTACTTACATGAATGGAGCAGGACTTAGTATGCTAAAAGTTCAGCCAGAGTTAATGACTGGTTTAGTTGTAGGTGCAATTGTAGGGATAGTTGTATTTAAAGGAGTCCCTGTTGGGCCATTAATGTCTGCTGGATTAGCTGCATTTTTTATGCAAATATTTAATTTTATTAAAGGTTGAATAGATCCAAACTAAAATAAAGCTTAAAATTTAAAATAAATGTAATTTTTAAGCTTTTACGGGGCAGACTAATTGCGATGGACATAAATTCTAAGGAGTGTATTTCGTGAAAGCTAAAAGTAATATTGTATTAGCATCATTAGGTGCAGTTCCTCTACTAATGGTGCTAGGAAATTCAATGTTAATACCTGTTTTACCACAAATGAAATCTTCTCTAGGTATAACACAATTTCAAGTAAGTTTGGTAATTACTTTATTTTCGATACCTGCAGGTCTAGCTATTCCTTTTGCGGGATTTTTATCTGACAGATATAGTCGAAAGAAAATAATTGTTCCAAGTCTGATTATTTATGGAGTTGGTGGAGTAATCGCATTATTAGCTGTGTTATTTATGAAAAAGCCTTATTATGCAATAATGGCTGGTAGGGTAGTACAGGGAATAGGAGCAGCAGGTACTGCACCTATAGCAATGGCTTTAGCAAGTGATATCTTCACTTCTGATAATAGAAGTAAAGCTTTAGGTATTTTAGAAGCTGCTAATGGACTTGGTAAGGTTATAAGCCCTATTTTAGGTTCACTTCTTGGAATTATATCTTGGTATGCTCTTTTTTATCTATTTCCTATTTTATGTATCCCTACAGCTTTAGCGGTCTGGTTTTTAGTTAAAGATCCAACAACAAACCAAAAAAGTCAGTCACTAAAAGAATATACAAGCTCTTTGACTAAAATATTTAAAAATAAAGGATTACATTTAATGAGCACCTTTTTTTCAGGATCGGTTGCTTTATTTGTTCTATTTGGTACCTTATTTTATCTGTCAGATTATTTAGAAAAAAAATATGGTCTCGAAGGCGTAAAAAAAGGATTGGTTTTGGCAATACCAGTGTTAGGTAGTTCTATTACTTCATTTCTTACAGGAATTTTAACGCAAAGAAAAAAGAATAAATATAAATACTTAGTAATAGGTGGACTGATACTATTAAGTCTCTCAAATCTAATGATAATTTTCTTTATCAAAAATTTATATCTATTTGTTACTGCTTTAGCAATTGGCGGCGTTGGTGCAGGTTTAGTTTTAACTTGTATTAATACCTTAATTACAAGTAGTGTATCTACTGAAGAAAGAGGTATGATTACAGCTTTATATGGAGCGGTAAGATTCACGGGTGTCGCTGTAGGACCACCTATCTTTGGCATACTTATGGAAAAGAGTAATACTATAACTTTTGGGTTTGCTGGAGGATTAGCGATATTGGCTGCTATTGTAGTGTTTTTCTTTACTGATCCAAAGGTAAGTTCAGAAGATCAAACGAAAAATCAAAAAAAGGATAAGAAAGAGGAAAAAAACCGGTTTAATTATAAGAAATTCATCTTAGATACATTAATGTTAAGAAATACTTTAGGTAAATTACTCGTTAGACCAAGTTTAAAACCTAATAAAAAAGATGAATCTATAAACCCGTCAAATTATAAAGATAATAATGGTTCTGATAAAGACAACGCAAATGAAAATAATGTCGATAAAAATAATATTAATAAAGATAATGTTGATAAATAAAATAGGCTAAAAACAAGAGAAAGAAAACGGTAAAAATACTATTTTCTTTCTCTTGTTTTTTTACCCTTAAATTATTAAAAACAAATGTTAGTACCAACTACTATTACAATCTGTTATAGAGGTTGTTTTTTGTTTTAGATCATTTTATTTTATGTACAAAAAATATGTTATAATTTAATATTAAAGGTAGCAAGCGTTATAAGGAGTGTTTTAAGTGAAAATAGCAGTAGTAGATGGAATGGGCGGAGGAATGGGAGCTCAAATTGTACAAGGTTTGGTCAAAGGAATAGGAGAAAAGGCGGAAATATGGGCACTTGGTACAAATGCTATGGCAACATCTAGTATGATAAAAGCAGGAGCAAATAAAGGTGCAACTGGTGAAAATGCAATTAAAGTAAGTATAAAGGAAGTCGATATTATTATTGGTCCATTAGGAATAATTATGCCTAATAGTATGATGGGAGAAATAACTCCTTTTATTTCTGAAACCATCGCCTCTAGTAAATGTAGAAAAATACTAATTCCTGTTAATCAAGCTCATGTAGAATTAGTAGGATATGAAAGTAAACCATTAGGGGAATTAATTAAAGAAACTATTAAAATAGTTCTAGCTTAGTCAAAAGACCACTCTAAATAATTTTTTAATTTTGTGTATATTTACTCTACTATTTACACAAAATAAGGATGATTTAAATCATAATTTAGGGAGGTATACCATGCCAAATACTGAAAATCTTCCGAATGAGGAATATCTAGAAAAACAAAGAAAACATTTTAAAAACATGCAAATGTCTGAAAGAAATCTACAGCATGCAGATAAAAATTTAAGAGAAGCTTTAAGTACTAATAATCCAAGTTTAATAAATGATGCACAAGAATGTTTAAGACAATCACATCAAGATTGGCAAGCTGCTGTAGATGGAATCAGTCCACAAGCTAGTCCAACACAGCAATCTAACTTTAGTGATGCTTCAATGCTTTTAAATCAAGCAGTACAGTCTATGAGTCAAATTCATAATAATTTAAATCAAGCTGAGATAGATCAAGTTATAAATCAGCTAGATGAAGTTAAACATGCATTTGCTGAAGCAAATACACAACAAATCAATCCAACAATAATATAATAAAGAACTAGAAAAGAATGGTTATTAATAACCATTCTTTTTTATGAAAAATTAAAATAGACAGTTCAAAACTATCACACTATTGACTAAACTCCATAATATATAGGGAAATGTGATTTAAATTAAATTTAATTTGAGGAGGTAAAATAGTGAAAGATAAAATTAAGCCTGGTTTATGTCCAGTAGATTGTGATGGTGTACCTATTTGTCCACCCCCTTCAGAAATTGATATTATAAGGGTGACAAAAGTTTTTCAGGAGTGTATGCATACTCAGGTTGAAATTGTTGATGTGTATGACAATAGTGCAGCTCCACTACCTAATACTGCCGACGTATCAGAGATTAAGTGCCAAAGATCTAGAATAGTCGATGTAGATTGTGAAAAGGTAGGAGGAAAAAGAGTAAGAGTGAGCTTTAAATTAAGGGTAAGAGCTCGTTATCGTGATGATAATGGTGACGCGCAAGTAGTGAATTATTTAACTGATACTATAAGTAAAACTTTTAGGGTATCAAGAGCTGATGAAAGAGATTTAGATGCATTCTGTCATATTTTCCCTGAATGTTTAGATTGTTTTATTGCTGAGAGAGATCCTTGTACTCAAAATATTACAAAAATAACTTGCTGTATAGGTGTTTTAATTTTAATTAAACTAGAAGCAGAAGTTCAGTTAATGGTTCCTTGCTATGGTTTCCCTCCACAGCCACCAGAATGTGATCAAATAATAGGTGAATGTCCAACTGAATATGTACCAACATGGCCACCATATCCAGTGCAAACTGGCGCATTTAATCAGGATAACGACAATGATAATGACAATGGAAATTTGGGTTGCTATAAATAAAAATAAGGCTGAGTTTACTCAGCCTTATTTTTATTTAACTTCCCCTAATTAATTTTTTCCAAAGTGGTGTATTTTTTAACAACTCTATTTCACCTTTTAAATTTTCTTCTCTTTCTTCTAATTCAGAAATTATTAAATTTTTCATCGTAATTTGTTTTATTAATTCTTTATTTGAGTGCTGATCTTGATGATGTAACTTTTGTAAAGAATTATTATCTTCTTTGATTTCTTTTAGAGTATTTTCTAAAAATTTTTTATTTTCTTCAAAGCCAAGAATAGTTTGATTAAGGATTGTTTTATTCTCTTCATATTCAAATTTTTTATTATTTAAATCCTTTTTTAAATTATCAACAAGAGCGATTAGTTTTTTTTCATTATCCTTTAATACTACTTTTTCTGCTTCTTTTTCTAAAAGCTTGGTATTTAATACTGTTATTAATTGAGATTTTTCCTCAATAGTTTCTCTCATCTGAATATTAGTCAGACGCACATCTTCGGTTTCGAAAAATAAATGATGAAAGTTTCCATTAATTTTATTTAGATATTCCTCTAAATCTTTTTGACCATAATCAATACTTAAATGTTCCATATTAGGTAGGACAAGTTCTCTTTTGTTTTTTTGTTCAGGAAGATTTAATGTAATTTCTTTATCATCATTTTGAAATAAGGTAGCTAAAAGTGCTACCGAAGTACTACCCGTATCGAAACTTGTAATGGAATTTAAATTATATTTTCGATATAAATCTAAGGAGACAAAATTTCTTTGCACAAGTTTATCATAATTATTTTTAAAAGCAGGATTTGAAAAACTTTCTCCATCATTTAAGGAATAACATTCATAAATTCCATCAATTTGCTGCCAAATTATTAAGACCTTATGATCAATAATTCCTATGGTTGGAGAATAAGCATTTACGCCTTTAGAAGATAAAATTTTATCATTTTTCCAGCCTCCTACCATCCAGCCACCCTTTAATTTATTTCGATACATAATTCGATAATTTTGACCATCTGATTTAATCCAGGTTAAATGAAGTGTATTATTATGATCAAAAATGATAGAGGGAGATAAATTATTTCGATTAGAAGAAGTAATTGTTTTCTTATTACCCCACTGATAATTATTATTTTCGATATGTATTAGTTGATATTTTTGGTTATCAAAAACTTGATAAATCAAATGTATAGTGCCATCTGGTGCAAGTGATGCGGCTCCTTGATTGTGACCAGTACCAATACCTTCATCAATTACAATTGGCATATTCCAACTTTCTCCTTTATAGGAATACTTAATGCGCCAAATTTGTTCAAAAGGATTTTCTGTAAAATAAATTAGATGTAAATTTTCATTTGTATCCAATACTATTGTTTGATAAATAATTCGTTCGTTTAAAAGAAAATTTTCACCTAAAATTTCTGCTGTTACTTCCTCTTCCCTCCAGAAGATATAAATTAAATTACCTTTTAAGTTTTTACAAACAAGGTGTAAAGTATTATCCCCATGGATTGTAAAGGAAAAATATCCATCATAATCAAATACCAAATTAAGCCAGGGACTCCAATTTTGACCTTCATCAAGTGAGTATTTTCCGAGTAATAAATTTTTTTCTACTTTTAACGACCAGATAATATTTTTGTTTTTTATAAAAAAGATTTCTTGACCTAAGATACCTTTATTTCTAGGTACTCTAAGGAGATTATACATATCCTTTGTCATACAAACACCACCTTACAACTACTTAGTCCACAATATAATACTTAATGTATATGCATGTATAGTAAGTATTATTGTAATCAAAATAATTTGTATAGAAAAAACCTCTGAGTTTAATCAGAGGTTTTAATAAGTTCCCAGAAATCTTTTAAGACAAGTTTCTTTTCTTTTTCTAACTTAATTGCTTTGTGCAGGATCTTTGTGAGAGTGGCTTGTGTGGTTTTACTAGCTGGAAATAAAAAATAACGAGTCGAAATATTAAAAAATAGATGTGGTATTTGCAAGTCTATTAATAATAAATTAAGTTCTTCTTCAGTTAAAGGATATATTTCTAAATATTTTTTCATGATTTGGGATAAAACTTTTTTATCCCAACAATCATTTGTATACATAATTTTAAAAATGAATTGGCGCAGATCTAAAACTGGTAAATCTATATGGATTTTGTCTAGATGTAGTATCCATATATTTTCGCTGGTGTCTAAGGAAAAGTTTAGGGGTGCAAAGCTATTTAAACATAAGCAAGGCATTGTATCTAAATTTTTGATTAGTTTTTTATAAGCTGATTTATTAAAGTTTTGAGAAGTATTTTCCCAGGATTCAAAGAAATATTCAAAATGTTTCAAATAAAGAAGTGAAAATTCATCGTTCTTTTGATTTTCCGCTTCGTATTTATATTCTAGTAATAACCCTTGTTTTCGTTTTAACTCAATATTATTATCTTTATATTCCCTTGTTTGGGGAGTATACTCTTTTGAATACAAATGTAGATTAGCAATACTCTTAGTTATTTTAAGAATATCATCAATATTTTCAAAATTAGGTAAATCCCCCTTTACCCAATTAGTTAATATATAAAAGTTATTATCAGAAACAATCCACGGCTTAAAACTATTAGTAACTATTAAGGGTGCAATATTAAAGCCCTTTTGGAATAAAAAATAATAGGCTGATATAATATTGGACCATTTTTCTTTTGTAAGGGTATATCTCTTTAAAGCATAAGAGTTTTCATTTGTTTTCACAAACCAAACTGCTTTTTTGCTATCATATTGAGTTTGTTTAATAATATTAGGTTTGATTGGATAACTTTTCAAAATAAACTGGGCTTCTGCAACATAGTCCCGAAAAATAGTAGCCATTTTCTCCCCCCTTTACATAGGACTTTCTAGAATATGATATGCTAGTAGGGGGAAATATGTTTTTAGTTATAAAGAAAATTTTATTTAATTGAAAATTTATTTAAAAGTTGAAATATTCAGAACTATAATTGGTATAATGTAGGTATGGTTAAAAAAGATTTGAAAAGGAGATATAATATGTAGTCCCGCTATATAAGTTAACCATAAGTTTTTAACCTGCTTTAGCAGGTGGGTGTCCTGCTTTTTATTTATTTGTTGTCCTCTTAAAGATAAGTGGCATGACAGCAATAAAAAGGATTAGACCCCGTATAATAAGTGTTGGTTAAAAACGCTCTGAATTAACTAGATACGGCAGGAATATTGATTTGTTAACTTTATTATAGCAGATTTTTTAACTAGTTCACTAGTGATTTTCTGGAAATCATTTAAAAAAAGCAAATTTATATTATAATTAAAGAAGAAAAGATTTTAGGGGGAAAAAACATGGAGAAAACTATTGTTGTAGGTTTAGGAAATCCTATTGTTAGTGATGATGGGGTCGGAAATAAAATTGCTATGATTTTAAAAGATAAGGTAAGCCCAGATATAGATGTTGTAGAAGCAAGCTTAGGTGGATTTAATTTAATGGATATTATGACAGGTTATGATAATGCAATTTTAATTGATGCTGTTCAAACTAAAAATGGTAAGGTGGGGGATGTTTATAGACTTGATAAAGATTCCTTAGAATTTTCATATAGACTAGCCTCAGTACATGATATTAATTTATATACAGCTTTAGAATTTGGAAAACAAACAGGAATTAAGTTACCAGAAAAGATATCCATTTTTGCTATTGAGGTTCAAGATGTTTTAACATTTGGGGAAAGTTTAACTCCTGAAGTAGAAAAGATTGTACCTGAGGTTGTTGAAATGGTTATTAAAGAGTTAGATCTGTTAAAAAATTAATTTTAGGGAGGTAAATTATGCATGAACTAGCAATAGCTCAAAATTTATTAGATATAGTATGCAAAGCTGCAGAGGATAATTCTCTAGTAAAAGTAAATAAAATTTCTATTATTGCAGGAGAGGTTAACTCTATTGTCCCTGATGCTTTAGAATTTGGTTTTCTAGTATCAGCTGAAGGTTCGATAGCCGAAAAGGCTAAAATAGTATATACAGAACTACCAGCAGTAATTAAATGTAAAAAATGTGAGGAAACATTTCCATGGAAAGAAAATGGCTATTCATGCCCAAAATGTTTCCATGAACAAGGTGAAATGATTCAAGGAAATGAACTCTATATAGATTATATTGAAGGCGATGAGGAGGATAATAATGAGTCAAATTAAAGTAGAACAAAATCTTTTAAAAGCAAATGATGATATAGCCCAGGAGTTAAGAAAAAAATATCAAGAAAATGGTGTAAAGGTTATTAATATGATTAGCTCTCCAGGAGCAGGAAAAACGACCCTTTTAGAACATAGCTTAGAAAAGATAGCTAGTAAATATAAAGTAGGAGTAATTGAAGGGGATATTTTAACTTCAAGGGATGCAGAGCGAATTGAAAAATTAAATGTACCAGTTGTCCAAATAGAGACTAAGGGCGCTTGTCATTTAGATGCTAGAATGATTAATAAAGCTTTAGAACAATTAAAATTGGAAGAATTAGATTTAATAATTATTGAAAATGTAGGAAATTTAGTGTGTCCTGCATCATTTGATTTAGGTGAGGATGCTAAAGTAGTAGTTTTAAGTATCGCAGAAGGAGCTGACAAACCAGCTAAATATCCTTCAATTTTTACAAAAGCAAAGGTTTGTGTACTTAATAAGATTGATTTATTACCATATAGCAATTTTAGTATTGACGATTTTTACGCTGATGTAAAAAAAGTAAATCCTAAAATAGAATCTTTTGAAATTGCAGCAACTAAAGATATAGGCATAGATAAATGGGTGGATTGGTTGGAAGGACTGATTATAGATGGAGGCACAATTAATTGAAGTTAGTGGAATAGTTCAAGGAGTAGGCTTTCGTCCTTTTATTTACCGGATGGCAAAGGAAAACAACATAAAAGGCTGGGTGATTAATGATTCCAAAGGAGTATCTATTCATGCTGAAGGTACGAAGGAGAATATTAAGAATTTTATAAAGAATATATATAATAAATTACCCCAGCAAGCTTTAATTAAAGATCTTAAATATAAGGATATAAAAGCTAAAGAATATAATGATTTTAATATTTTAGCTAGTCAAAATGGAGGCAGTCAGGATACCTTAATACCACCAGATTTAGCTATGTGTGCTGATTGTTTAAAAGATATTTTAGATGAAAAAAATAGCAGATATGAATATCCATTTACAAATTGTACGAATTGTGGACCTAGGTTTACAATTATCAAAGAAGTACCTTATGATCGTATAAAAACTACTATGAAAGATTTCCCTATGTGCAAGGAGTGTGAGCAAGAATTTACTAATCCTAGCCAACGAAGGTTTCATGCTCAGCCTAATGCTTGCCCTAAATGTGGTCCGAGTCTTAATCTTTATGATAGGAATCAAAATATATTAGAGGGTGGACTACAAAAGGCAAGAGAGTTATTAGCACAAGGTAAGATTTTAGCCGTAAAAGGATTAGGGGGATATCACTTAGTCTGTGATGGTCTAAATAATGATGCTGTAAAGAGTTTGCGTAATGGAAAAAAAAGAGACTTTAAACCTTTTGCAGTAATGGCTAAAAATCAAGAGATATTAAAAAAGTATTGTAAAATTTCTAGCCCTGAAGAACAGGCGTTAACAGCAGCAAATGCACCTATTGTAATTTTAGAGAGAACCTCAGAAAAACTACCAACAAGCTTAACAATGGGACTAAATACTTTAGGGGCAATGCTTCCATATACCCCGCTTCATCTATTATTATTTAAAGATAATTTAGAATTATTAGTCATGACTAGTGGGAACGTTAGTAGCAATCCTCTTATATATAAAGATGATAGTGCTTTTAAATCTTTAGTAGAGTTAGCAGATTACTTTTTAGTGCATGATAGAGAAATTTATAATCGTTGTGATGATTCTGTAGTTAAAGTAATTAATAATAATATACAAATATTTCGCAGGGCAAGGGGTTATGTACCCTTACCAGTAGAAATCCCAAAGTCAGAAGCTCTACTAGCCTGTGGGGGAGAATTAAAAAATACATTTTGCTTAACTAAGGGAAATAAAGCTTTTTTAAGTCAACATCTTGGGGATCTTGAAAATTTTGCAAATTTTAATGAATATATAGAAACAATAGAAAAAATGCAAAATTATTTTAATATTAATCCTAGTCTAATTGTTATTGATAGTCATCCGAATTTTGTAGCTAGAAACTGGGCTTATGAACAAAATATTCCTGTAGTAGAGGTCCAACATCATCATGCGCATCTAGCAAGTTGTTTAGCAGATAATAATTTAGATGAAAAGGTTTTAGGGGTGGTATGTGATGGAACTGGATATGGAACGGATGGTCATATATGGGGTATGGAATTTTTATTAGGTGATTTTACAAGTTTTGAAAGATTAGCTCATTTAGAGTATATACCTTTACCATCAGGTGATTTAGCTTCTAAAGAACCACTAAGAATTGTGGCTAGTTATCTTTATAAGTATTTAGGGGAAAAGGAATTTTTAGAAAATAAAGTATTATTAAAAAAATATAGTTTAGCAGAATTAAAAATTATACAAAAACAGATTGATTCAAAGATCAATACTCCATTATCTTCTAGCTGTGGTCGCTTATTTGACGCTGTAAGCGCTTTTATAGGTGTATGTACTAGAGTTAGCTATGAAGGGCAAGCAGCCATGGAATTAGAGGCAATTGTAGCTAAAGACTATAGGGGAAAAGGCTATAATTTTGAAATTTTAAAAGAAGAAAAACTTATTATCTCTACTAAAATTATGTGGCAAGAAATAATTAAGGATTTAAGCGAAGAGGTATCTAGGGAAATTATAGCAGCCAAGTTTCATAAAACAATTGCTATGATGATTTTGGAGGTAGTTAAAAGTTTAGAAGATAAATTACCCTCGAAAAAGGTTGCACTTAGTGGAGGAGTAATGCAAAATAAGTTATTAAGTGAAATTTTAATTAATCTTTTAAAAGAAAATGAATATGAACCAATTGTTCATAAAAATGTTCCTGCTAATGATGGAGGAATAAGTTTAGGCCAAGCATTGATAGGAGGGAATATAAATGTGTGTAGCAGTACCATCAAAAGTAATTAGTATTGAAGAACCATGGGCACAGGTAGATCTAGAAGGTGCTTCTTATAAGATAAATATGTCATTAACTCCAGATATTGAAGTAGGCGATTATGTTATTGTTCATGCAGGTTTTTCTATTCAACATTTAGACCCTAAAGAAGCTGAAGATACATTAAAGTTATGGGAGGAGTTTTATGCACACGCCCAAGACGAATAAAGAAATAGTAAAGCAATTAATTAGCGAAATGCAAATCGATAATCCTGTTAAAATTATGGAGGTTTGTGGAACTCATACTGTTTCTATTGCTAAATCCGGAATAAAACAACTAATACCTAAAAATATTACCTTAATATCTGGTCCAGGTTGCCCAGTTTGTGTTACCTCGCAAGAAGATATTGAAAAATTTTTAATATTAGCTAAAAATCCTAAAGTTTTAATAACTACTTTTGGGGATATGATCAGAGTACCTGGTTCCACAGGAAGTTTGCAAGAAATGAAAGCACAAGGTGCAAATATAAAAATGGTGTATTCTCCTTTAGATGCCGTGAATTTAGCTAAAGAAAATCCAGATAAGGAAGTAGTTTTTTTAGGAGTAGGTTTTGAAACTACAGCTCCCTTAGTTGCTTTTGCTCTTTCCGAAGCTGAAAAATTAAAATTAAATAATTTTAGTATTGTTTGTCTGCATAAATTAGCAATATCTGCAATAGATGCTTTATTAACAGGCTTTGATACTGATGTTGATGGATTTTTATGCCCTGGACATGTAAGCACTATTATCGGGACTCATCCCTATGAGTTTATTGCTAAGGATTATAAAAAAGCAGCAATAGTAACTGGATTTGAAGCAAGTGATATTTTAGAAGGAATAAATATGACTATCAATCAAATTAAAAATAAAAATTTTAAAGTAGAAAATCAGTATCACAGAGGTGTAAATTCTGGAGGAAATTTAGTAGCTCTTAATTTATTAAAAGAATATTTTGATAAAGGTTCAGCTATGTGGAGAGGCCTTGGTGAAATTAAAAATAGTGGCTTACATTTAAAAGATAAATATAAAAAATATGATGCATTTAAAAAATTTGATTTATCTAATATAGAAGTAAAACTTGCGCCCACAGGTTGTATCTGTGGACAAATATTAAAAGGTCAAAAATCCCCTACGGATTGTCCTTTATTTGGGAAAAAATGCACACCTAACTTTCCAATAGGACCTTGTATGGTATCTTCAGAAGGTTCTTGTGCTGCAAGTTATTATTACGCGGGGGTGATTTAGTTGATGTATGACAAGATTTTATTAAATCATGGTGCTGGAGGTCTTAAAACTCAAAGATTAATAAGACAAATTTTTCAAAAGCACATTGGTAATGCTTATTTGCAACAAGAATTAGATGCAGCTGTCATTAAGTTTTCATCGCATAAAATGGCAGTTTCTACAGATTCATTTGTAGTACATCCGATTTTTTTTCCAGGTGGAAATATTGGAAAAATGGCTGTATGTGGAACAGTAAATGATTTAGCAGTTATGGGAGCAAAGCCCTTATATTTAACATTAGGGTTAATAATAGAAGAAGGGTTACCAATTACTATCTTAGAACAAATAATTGCATCCATAGGAGAAACTGCTCGTGAAGCGGGTGTACTCATTGTAGCAGGAGATACTAAAGTAGTAGAACATGGAGCATGTGATAAAATTTATATTAATACAACTGGAATAGGGGCAGTTCCACTTAATGTAGATTTAAGACCCCAAAAAATATCACCTGGAGATAAAATCATTGTAAGTGGTTCAATTGGTAATCATGGTATGGCTATTTTAGCTGCTCGTGAAGGATTAGATTTTTCACCTCCACTTGAAAGTGATTGTGCTAATTTAAATTATTTAACTGAAAGCGTATTAGCTGCTAGCGTTAATGTTAAATGCATGAGAGATCCTACAAGAGGTGGGGTTGCAACAACATTAAATGAATTGGCTTACCAAGCTAATTTAGGCATGAAATTATGGGAAGAACAATTACCGATTGACTCACAGGTTAAAGGAACTAGCTCTATGTTGGGGTTAGATCCATTATATTTAGCAAATGAAGGTAAGGTTTTAATTATTGTAAGTAGCAAAGATGCGGAGAAGGTTTTAAAAGAAGTACAAAAATCTGAGATCGGTAAAAAGGCAAGTATCATTGGAGAGGTAACAGAATCACATCCTACTAAGCTTGTTATGGAAACAGAGCTTGGAACATTACGTATGTTAAATATGTTAGAAGGAGATCCTTTACCACGTATTTGTTAACACTAAAAATCCCTTCATATTAGATAGTTGAATCTTAACAGTCTATTTATGAGGGGATTTTATAATTTATAAGAATTTTTTTCATTAAAGATAAAATACAAATATTAAAAATAGAAAGCAATAAAAATTAGGTAATATAAAATTAAGCATTAAAAAAGCTAGAGTCATAAAACTCTAGCTTGTGGTTGCGGGAGAAGGACTTGAACCTTCGGCCTTCGGGTTATGAGCCCGACGAGCTACCAACTGCTCCATCCCGCGTCAACAAAATTAAGTATAACATAAGTTTTTACTGATTGCAAGGGAATTTAATAATTAATTATTAAATTTTACAATGAAGCTATTTAATTTTATTCTGTTTTAATGTATAATAAAAGAAATTAAAAAATTTATTCGCAGTAACAGCCACCTGCGTTATCAAAACTGCTTATTTGTGTATAAGGCTGGATTTTTTCCGGCCTTTTTTTATTTGCAATTTTAAGTAAAGGAGGTTATAAAGATGAATACAAAAATGATTACCAAGGTAAGTTTAATTGCTGCTATTTACGCTGCTTTAACTATTGCTCTTAGTCCTATATCTTATAATTTTGTTCAGTTTCGTGTTTCTGAAGCATTAACTATTTTGCCTTTTATAATGCCTGAAAGTATCCTAGGTCTATTTATTGGCTGTGCTATAGCTAATATTTATAGTGGATTAGGACTGTATGATATAGTTTTTGGAAGTTTAGCTTCATTAATTGCAGCATATTTAACTAGTAAAATGCCGAAAAAATGGTTAGCACCACTACCACCAATTATTGTAAATGCCATTATTATTGGTTATATGTGGAGTCTTTTTGGGGATATGCCGTTTTATTTAACATCGAGCTATGTTGCTATAGGTCAAATTGGTTCTTGTTATGGACTAGGCTTACCTTTATTATATTTTCTTAAAGATGCAAAAATATTAAAAAAATAACTCTCTTTATAGAGTTATTTTTTAGTAGGAAAACTTATTGTGAAAATTGTGCCTAGAGTTGGGTCACCTTTTATAGAATATATACCGTCATGGAGTTTGATTATTTTGTCACAGATAGCAAGACCAAGACCTAAGCTTTCACTTTTAGTACTAAAGGGGTTACCAATATGTTTAATAAATTCATCAGGTATTCCAGGTCCATTATCCGTAAATATTATTTGCACACTATCTCTTAATTTTAACAACTTTATAGTTACAATACCCTTTTTCTGAGTAGCAGCAAAAGAGTTTCTAACTATATTGATGAATAAATCAATTATTAAATTTTCATTTCCTTGAATATATAGATTCTCTTCTGGAAGATGAAGCTTAAAGACAATATTTTTGATTTCAGCTTGTGGTTTCATTAAATTATAGGCATTTAATAAAACATCATTTAAACATAAATTATAAAGATTAGCATGATTATTATGAGAAAGTTTAAGTAATTCTGAAAGTATATGTTCAATTTGATTGATTTCACTTAACATAATATCTATATTTTCTTGTCCCAAAGTTGAATTAGTTTTATTTTTTTCATAACTGATAAAGCCTTTAACAGCAACTAATGGGTTACGAATCCTGTGGGCTAGGCTTGCAGAAATTTCAATTAACGAATTACTACGTTCTTTACTAATAATGCTGATAATATTTCTTTTTTCCTGTTCCTTTATATATAGGTAAGCAAAAATTAAAAGTGGAATAAGAAGTAAAAGTATCAAAGTACTTCGTTCGATTGATGCTTGATATAGCTCAGCTTTTATTAAAGAATATGGTTGTGTTGAAACTATATACCAATCAGTATTTGTGATAGGTACATAGGAGATTAACTCTTTCTTATTATTAAAAGGGGATGATTGTACTGCCAATTTTTCCTTTAAATCAAACAAAGCCTTAAAATCATAATCTAATAATTCTGGATATATACTAGGGGTATTAGTTATTATCTTGCCATTGTCATCGATTATTAAACTAGAAATTTGAAAGTAGTCTGATTTTGAAAAAAACTTTAATAAGTTATCAGGATCAAAGGTTAAACCAAGCCCCCCAATAATTTCACCTTTTTGATTAAAGCACGGTACTGATATAGCAATATAAGGAATCTTAGTATCTAAATTATATAAAATATTTGAAATGCAAATTTTTCCTTCCAAAGTGGTTTTAAAATTTTGCTGCTCTAAAGGTTTATAAGTATTTGTCTTAAAGGAAATTGAATTTAAGATATCCTCACTATTTGTAGATGATAATTGTAGGGAAACAATTTTTCCATTTTTATCATAAACAAATATAGTTCTATTATCTGTATCTGAATAAATTGTTTTGGTTAAAGTTTCTTCAATTTCTTGTACATTAAAATTTTTAAATTGATCTAAACTTGCTAAAAATGCCAACATGTTGATTTTAGTATTTAAATAGTTATTTATATTTCTTTGAATTTCTTCTGTATGTCTTAGATTCTCTGAAAAAAAATATTTTTTTAGTTGTTCATTACTTTTAAGGAGCAGGGTGCTAGATGTAATGATAAGAAAAATAACAAATATTAATACGAAATTATTTCTTGATTTTTTAGTCACTTGTTCCTCCAAACTCTTGTGTTTTAATCTTTTATTTTTTGTATACCACCTTGCAAATTATAAATATTTTTATATCCTGATTTATGTAAAATTAAAGCAGCTTTGTTACTGCGCATTCCACTTCGACATACTACGATAATTTTAGATTCTTTAGAAACCTTATTTTTAACAATTGCTGTTTTTAACCTACTTAAAGGGATATTCTTCGCCTTTATTAAATGTCCTGTCTTAAATTCTTGCGGTGTTCTGACATCTAAAATAAGTAATTCTTTTTCTTTTTCGATTTTTTTAAAACTTTCATAATCTATTTGTGAAATACCTCTAAATTTGAAATAATTATAAATTAGTTTTACAATTATGAAGATTAAAATTATATAAAATAACTTCATGTGAATGCTCCTCGTTACTGAATTTTTAAATTTTGGAAAATTAATAAACCTAGAAAACCAAAGGTTATGTTTTCTAGGTTAAGGGTTAAATCTCCTGCAAAGATTTCAAAGTTTCTTGAAAATCTTTAATTGCAGCTAAGATTGGTTCTTTGGAAGTCATATCAACGCCAGCTGTTTTTAATAATTTAAGGGAATAATCTGATCCACCTTTTGTTAAAAAGTCACGGTAATTTTTAACTGCTGCTTCTTTTTCATTAAGAAGCTTTTTTGCTATGCTGATTGCAGCAGAAATACCTGTAGAGTATTGAAAAACATAGAAAGACCGGTAAAAGTGGGGGATACGAGCCCACTCATATTTAAGCTCTGAGTCTATACTGAATTTCTTTCCATGATACTTTTGATATAAACTTTCATGTAAATCACAGAGTGTATTAGGTAGTAACGGATCACCATTATCAACCATTTTATGTGCTTGATTTTCAAAATCTGCAAATAAGGTTTGTCTATAAAGGGTAGAACGAATATTATCAAGGTGCATGCTTAGTAAAAGAGCCTTTTCATTGTTATTAGTAGTATTATTTAGTAAATAATGATGTAATAGTTGTTCATTTACCGTAGAAGCAACTTCAGCTGTAAAAATCGTATAATCAGAATTTACAAAAGGCTGATTTTTTTCACTGTAATAACTATGCATCACATGGCCTAATTCATGAGCCAGGGTAAATACATCATTTAAAGTTCCGTTAAAGTTTAATAAAGAGTAAGGATGATATCCATAAGCTGAGATAGCATATGCACCTGAAACCTTATTTTTATTTGGATAAACATCTATCCAACGTTCATCAAAAGCCCTTTTTAAGATATCAGTATAATCTTCACCCAGTATGCTAGTTGCCTTTAAAACTAAATCTCTTGCTTCTTCAAATGTATAAGTTTTATCAATATCATTAACAATAGGTACAAATAGGTCATAAAAATGAACTTCATCCAAACCTAGCTTACTACGACGATATTCAATGTATTCTTGTAATGGAGCGACATTTGCTGTAACTGTTTTAATTAAATTATCGTAGACTTCTTCTGGAATGAAATTTTGTGAAAGAGCCATATGCCTAGATGATTTATAATTTTTAATTTCGGCTAAAGAGACATCATGCTTTACAGCTCCATAATAGCTAGAAGTAAAAGAGTTAATATAAGTACCATAAGTACCTAAAATGCTTTTAAAAAAGTTTTCTCTTAAAGTTCGATCAGGTGATATTAACGCTTTATAATAATTATTGTTGTTAGCAATTATTTCTTCACCAGTAGAGTCTTTTACTATAGGATATTTAATATCATTAACGGTTAAATCATCATATATTTTTTCAAATGAAGAACCAATTGAATTCATATGTGATAAAATTTCTTCTTGCTCTTTACTTAAAACATGCTCTTTCATTTTAAATAATTTTTCAAACATATGGTTATATATAGAAAGCTCGGGAGTGTTTTCTACATACTTAGCATATGTTGTTTCATCTAATACAAGTAATTCTGGTTCTAAAAAAGAAAGTTGATTTTGAACCTTACTATGGAGATTATGAGCTACTTCAAATAATTGTTTGCTTTTAGCATTTGCCATGTTTTGGTCAAAGGACATTTTAGCATATACGTAAACTTTCATTAGTTTAATGCTTAATTCATCTTTCATCTGTAATGCCTCTAAAAGATTATTAGCAGAAGTAGTTAGAGTTCCTTTTTTTTGTGTAAGATTAGTTGATAGCTTTCCTATTATTTTTTTATCTTCTTCAAAAGCTTGAAGATCTTTATACATTGCAGTTAGATCCCAAGTATATTTATCATTCATATAGACACCTCCAAATATTCATTAATAACTATATTAATATTTATTGGTTAATATTGCAAAAAATATAAGCAAATATTTCTTAAAAGTATCTTAAAAATATCCTAAATGTTTAATTATACATAGCAAATTTAGTAATCAAGGAGTGATAGTGGTGGAATCAGTGAGAATTGCTTTAGTACAAATGCAGTCATTTGTTGGAAAAACGCATGAAAATCTAGCAAAAATCAAAAAACACGTGCAAGAAGCCAAAAAAAAAGGTGTTCAAATAATTTGTTTTCCTGAACTTGCAGCTCAAGGATATACTAGAAAAAGAGCTAAAGAACTTGCAGAGATAAGTACAGGATATTGTGGCACATATTTAAGTAATTTATCCAAAGAATATGATATTCAAATAATTGCAGGTTTGATTGAAAAATCAGAAAATGATAAACCATATATAACTCAGTTAATTATTGATCAGGGAAAGATAAATAAATATCGTAAAACACATATTGGAGAAAGTGAAGAATTATATTTTACCCCAGGAAATGAATTGCCAGTTTTTGCTTCAACTCTTGCTACAATTGGAGTACAGATTTGTTTTGATTGTCATTTTCCTGAGGTGTCGACAGTACAGGCCATAAAAGGAGCAGAAATAATATTTGCTCCCCATGCTTCTCCAACTATGGTGAAAGACCGTAAAGAAATTTGGCTAAAATACCTAAGAGCGAGGGCTTACGATAATGGTGTTTATGTAGCAGCTTGTAATTTAATTGGACAAAATGGTGATGGCTCTGACTTTATCGGGGGAACATTAGTAATTGACCCGAAAGGAAATATAATTGGTGAAGATTTTAATGGAGAAGAAGCAATGTTAATAGTAGACTTACCTAAAGAGAAAATTAATATTTTACGACAAAATGAAAGAAAAACAATGCGTAATAGTTTTTATCTTAAATCTAGAAGACCAGAAATATATAAAGAGTTAACAGATTAAGAGGTGGTTAAATGGATAAGAGGATGATTATAACAATTTTCACGGAAATGGCTACTTATTTAGAATTAAAAGGTGAAAATCAATTTAAAGTTAGAGCATATCAAAATGGTGCTAGAATTATCGACAATTTAGAAAAAGACTTAAGGAAATTGGTTGAGTCTGGAGAAATAACTAAGATACCGGGTATAGGCAAAACATTGACTGGAAATATAATAGAATTAATAACAACCGGAGATTTAGCCGAATATCATGAAATCAAAAAGGATATTCCAAGTGGTTTATTAGAAATAATTAAAATACCTGGACTTGGGCCTAAAAAAGCTTATCGATTACATCAAAGTTTAGGAATTGAAAATTTAGCAGAATTAGAATATGCTTGCTTAGAAAATAGATTGACTGTGGTGAAAGGTTTTGGCGAAAAATCACAAAAGAATATTTTACAAGGAATAGAGCAGTTAAAAAAACATCGTGGAAAGTTTCACTATATTGAAGCAATAGTAGAAGCCCAGAAAATAGTAGATGAATTAAAAATTGCCCCAGATATTAAACAAATAAGTATAGCTGGAAGTCTTAGAAGAGGTAAAGAAATTATAAAAGACATTGATATAGTAGCTTCTTCTGATAATCCAACTAGTGTGATGGATTATTTTACATCTCTACCTCAAGTAGATAATATAATTGCTAAAGGTGTAACAAAAACCTCAATAACCTTAAAATCAGGAATAAACGTTGATTTACGAGTAGTAAAAGATGAAGAATATATTTTTGCTTTACATCATTTTACAGGAAGTAAGGAACATAATACTGCTCTTAGACATCTTGCTAAGAAATCTGACATAAAAATTAATGAATATGGATTTTTTACAGCTGAAACTAAGGTAGAAATAAAAACAGAAGAAGAGTTTTTTTCTTATTTGGGTCTTGAATATATCCCTCCTGAACTCAGAGAAAATACTGGTGAGATAGAAAAGGCCAGGGAAGATAACCTTCCTAAATTGGTTACGAATACAGATATTCAAGGAATCTTTCATGTACATAGTAAATATAGCGATGGTAATGATTCTCTTTACGATTTAGCAGAGGCTGCTAAAAACAGTGGATATAAATATTTAGGTATTTCTGATCATAGCCAAACTGCAGTTTATGCGAATGGTTTAAAAGTAGATGAAATATACAAGCAGCATGAGGAAATTCAAAAGCTAAATGAAAAGTTTACGGACTTTTTTATCTTTCATGGAATAGAATCTGATATATTACCAGATGGTAGTTTAGATTATCCAGATGAGATTTTAAGGATATTCGATTTTGTGATTGGATCTATTCATTCAGGTTTAAATATGACACAAGAAAAAGCCACGGAGCGTATTCTAAAGGCTATGGACAATCCTTATTTTACTATGTTAGGTCATCCTACTGGAAGAATTCTTTTAGGACGGCCAGGATATGAATTAGATCTAGAAAAGATATTTCAAAAGGCAAAAGAAAAGAAAATAATTATCGAATTAAATGCAAATCCACATCGTTTAGATTTAGATTGGAGACATTTAAAAAATGCTAAAAGTAAAAATGTTTTAATTAGTATAAATCCTGATGCTCATCGCAAAGAAGATCTAGATCAAACATATTTAGGTGTGAAGGTTGCGCGCAAAGGATGGCTAGAAAAGAAAGATGTATTTAATAGCTGGTCTTTAGATGAGATAAAAAAATACTTTGCAAGTAAAAAAATAAACGGCCATTAAGGACGTTTATTTTTGATTTATTATCTGTTCTGCATTATAAAGATTAGCTTTATCTACCCAAATGGTATAAGAGATTGGTGGAGTTTTAGAATCAATTGCTCCTTTATGAAAATTAAATTCTTCGCCACCAGAAGTTGTTTTATATTTTAAATGGCTATTTTGTAATAAACCAACAATTTTCATATATTTATCTACATCTTGAGTGGTTAATAATTGTATCCAGTTACGATTATAGTATCGCCAAATATAATAACTAATTACTAAAATTAAAATAAAAAATAAAAATTTCATATTTATCCTCCATTTATCATCATTTAAACTAATTATACAGTATTTTCTAATTCTTGTGCAGCTTAAATATTCTCTTATACTATGTTTTATAAATAAAAAGAGTTTTTTAGGACAAGATATTAAAGAGGTGAGTTTACGTGAGAAAAAAATACTTAATAATCGCTTTAGGATTACTTTTAATTACGTCCTTTGTCTATGGTAAAAGTTTTTCTAAATTAAATAATTTTGACTTAGCAGGTGGTTCTGAGCAGGTAAATAGAGAGTTTCCACAAAGACAAATTGTCGACTTAGTATCTCTTTTTCCAGACACATTTTTTAGGCAAATGGCTACTAAAGAAAAAAAGATAGCTCTTACTTTTGATGACGGTCCTGATAATTATTACACAGTACAAATATTAGATGTCCTAAAAAGAGAAAATATCCCTGCCACCTTTTTTGTGATCGGTCAAAGATGTAATGATAATCCTGAAGTAGTAAAAAGAATCCATGATGAAGGACATATACTTGGTAATCATAGTTTTAGCCACCCAAATTTTTTAAAATTAACACCAGAAAAGATTATTAAAGAATTAAATGGTACAGATGAAAAAATCAATAATTTAGCAGGTTATAAACCCGCCTTTTTTAGATCTCCTTACGGGTCTTTGGATGCGGACAAATTAAAATTAGTTGCAAGCCAAGGATATAAGATAATTGCTTGGAATGTAGATTCTTTGGACTGGCAAGGTTTGTCAGCTAGCGAAGTAAAAAATAATATATTATCAAATACCATAGAAGGATCTATAGTTTTGCAGCATTCAGCAGGTGGAAAAGGCGAAGATTTATCTGGAACGGTAACAGCATTATCTGAAATTATTACTACCCTTAAAAAGCAAGGATATGAATTTGTAACCGTAGATAAACTTTTAAATCTTCCTTATAAAAAGTGAGCTAGGGCTTTTAAAATGAAACCTATGAGATAGACGCTAAAAACGTCTAACTTTATAGGTTTCTTTTATTTAGTCTTTACTTGCTTTTTAAGTGGTGAAATTTAATTACAACTAATGATTTTTAACTAAATTAATTGTTTAGTTGTTTTTTTGTGAGTTATTATCTAAAATTAAAAGAAGATTAAATAATATTAAGAGAAGAATAATATTATTTAGAAAAATAATATTGATCAGGAGGTGTAAATATGGAATATAGAAAATTAGGTAGTACGGATTTAAAGGTATCAGAAATGTGCTTTGGAGCCCTCCCAATGGGTCCACTTCAAGCAAATTTATCTCCAGAAGAAGGTGGTACTTTATTAAGGCAAGCTCTAGAATCTGGTATTAATTTTGTAGATACAGCTGCTCTTTATGGAAATTATCCTCAAATAGCATATGCTTTGAAAGATTATCAAGGAGAAGCAATAATTGCTTCAAAATCAGTTCACCCAGATTATGAAAGTGTAGAAAAGGACATTCAAGAAGCTTTAAAAAGTCTAAATAGAGATTATATTGATATTTTTCATTTACATGCTGCAAGAGCTGAAAGAGATGTTTTTGAACAAAGAGAAGGAGCATTTAGATGTCTTCTTGATTATAAAGAAAAAGGATATATTAGAGCGGTTGGGATAGCTACTCATAATGTTGCTGTAGTAGATAGGGCTAGTGAAATTCCTGAATTGGATATAGTTTTTCCACTTGTGAATAAAATAGCTAGGGGTATTGTAGGTGGAACTAGGGAAGAGATGCTAGCAGCTATAAAAAAATGTCAAGATGCAGGTAAGGGTCTTTATGCTATGAAAGTATTAGCAGGAGGAAATTTAATTGATGATTTACTTGATTCAATTAAATTTGGTCGTAATATAGATGGCATAAGCTCAATTGCCATAGGTATGGTTAAAAAGAAAGAATTAGATTTAAATATTAAAATTTTTAATAATGAGAAAATTACCGAAGAAATGATACCTAAAGCTGCAAATAGCAAAAAGTTATTTATCTGGCAAGCAGGATGTAAAAAGTGTGGGATTTGTATAAATACTTGTCCTAATAAGGCACTTAGTATGAGCGAAAAGGGGGCAGAAGTAAATCACGATTTGTGTATTTTATGTGGATATTGTTATGCTGCCTGTCCAGAATTTTTAATCCGTCTTTATTAATTTAAAAATTAGAGTATACTATATTAAGAACTAATTCTGGTCTATATAGACCAGAATTTTTTAACTAAAAATAATAATTTTTATAATTTCAGGAGGAATAAATGAAAAGTAAAAAAGTGATTTTGCTTGTAATGATTGTTTTAATGATTAATTTAATAGGTTGTTCATCCGTACCAGAAAAGGAAATTGTAAACCTGCCCCAAAAAAGTACAACTAATAAGTATGATTTAATTGTTTTAGGTGGTGAACCAGAAGGGATTGCTGCAGCTGTCTCTGCTGCTAGAAATGGATTAAGTGTATTATTAATCGAAGATGATGAGGCCTTAGGGGGGCTTATGACTTTAGGTAAACTTAATTTTCTGGATATGAATCATGCTAAAGATGGTACCTTACTTACCCAGGGAATATTCGAGGAGTTTTATGATAAAGTGGGTGGTAATGCATTTGACATAGAAAAAGCTAAAAGTGTATTTAATGAAATGATTTCTCATGAAAAAAGCATAGTAGTTAAATTAAACACTTCGTTAGTAGAACCAATTAAGCAAGAAAATAAATTAGTTGGAATTAAAGTAAAAGAAAATGAAGATATTAACGAGTATTTTGCAAAAAGATTTATTGATGCTACTACAGATGCTGATTTAGCTGCTTCTTCAGGAGTACCATATACCTTTGCTGGTGAGGATATAGGAGAAAAGGACCGTATGATGGGAGTAACTCTTGTTTTTGAATTAGAAGATGTAAGCTGGTCTAAAGTATTTAGTTATTTAAACTATAGTAGGGTTATGGGTAAAATATATAAAGATGAAAGACAACATGTAGGGGCGAAATTAAACTCGGCTTGGGGTTATACAGAAGAAGGTTATAGTTATGAACCTAGGGATCCTTTAATGCGTTTAAGAGGATTTAATATAGCGAAGCAAGAAAATGGAAACGTTTTAATAAATGCACTTGTTATTTTTGGTGTAGATGTACTTGACGAGAAGAGTAAAGAAAATGGAATAGAGAGAGCAAAAGAAGAATTAAAATACATATTACCTTATGTTCAAGAAAATTTTGTCGGTTTTAAAAAGGCAAAATTAGTGGGTACTGCAGAGGAACTTTATGTTAGAGAAAGTAGACATATTATTGGGGAATATGTACTAAACATAGATGATGTACTTGAAAATAGAGATAAAGAAGATAGAATCACCCTAGGGAGTTATCCAGTTGATGTACAACCTACTGTAAATCAAAGATGGGGAACAGTTGTAGGTAATCCAGAGCAATATAGTATCCCCTTTAGGTCACTTGTGCCTTTAAATGTGGAAAATTTGTTAGTAGTAGGTAGAAGTGCTTCCTATTCTTCATTAGCTGCTGGAAGTGCAAGAGTAATACCAGTAGGAATGTGTGAGGGTCAAGCAGCAGGAGTAGCATCAGCTTATTCAATAAAGCATGATCTTTCATTTAGAAAAATGACTAAGTCACAAAATGCTATTACTGAAATTCAAAATAAGTTAAAAGAACAAGGTGCATATTTAGAACCTTTTTCTATCGAAAATCCTCTAACAAAACACTGGGCTTATGAAGGAGTAAAAACACTTAGAAGTTTAGGTTTGTTAGATGGTGGATATTTAAATGAGTATAACTTAGAGGGTTCAGTTGATAAGTGGTTTATAGAAAACTTACTTAATAATATGATGAAAAAGGTAGAATTAAAAGAGCACGGAACTATTGAAATACCCTTAGAACCAACCACTAAAGATATAATAGAAGCTGTTTATTTTGCTTTAACTAAAGAAAAAGGTTCTAATTTTGAGGAGATGAAAAATATATTAAAAGAAAAGGATATCATTACTGATGATATCAGTTCTTATTTTGCAGAAGAATCTAAAAAACCTCAGAGGGCAGAAGTAATAGTTTTAGTTTCTAATTTCTATAAACTTAAAAGTAAATAGTTTTATTGTTTTAATTTATATTATTTAATAAAATTAGAAAGAAGTGTTTAAAAGGGGAGTGAGTATTATGGCAAAGGTAGTTTTATTATCAGGAAGCCCTAAAGCAGAGGGTAATACTAAACAGGTTTTAGATCAGTGTAAAATGGTTATAGAACAAGAAGGATTAGAGGCAGAGATTATATCTTTAAGTGGAAAAGATATAAAGGGTTGTGTAGCCTGTTATAAGTGTAAGGGTACAGGTAAATGTGCTATTGATGATGATTTAACTGAAATTGCAGACAGTATACGTGATGCAGAAGGTTTTATCGTAGGTGCACCAGTTTATTTTGGAACAGCTCGTGGTGATGTTATGAATGCATTACAAAGAATAGGTATGATGTCAAGAGGATTAGATAACTTTTTATCTTGGAAAGTAGGAGGTCCTATTGCAGTTGCTCGTAGAGGAGGAGTATCTGCAAGTTATCAGGAAATGTTAATGTTTTACTTTATTAACGAGATGATAGTACCAGGTTCAAACTACTGGAATATAGTTTTTGGTAAAGCTCCTGGAGATGCATTAAAAGATGAAGAAGGAATTGAAACTGTAAAGAAATTTGCTAGTAATGTTGTTAAATTAATTAAAAAAATTAATTAATTTAAGGTTCAAATCAATTTCATAATTACATTAGAAAATACAAATTTATAGAATTAAGATTCTTTAATTTGTTTGATTTTATGCAGCTTGTCATAGAATAGTCATAGGGAGGATTTCTGTAGTCTTAGAGGTTGTTATGGTAACTAACTTTAAGACTATTCGAGGTACTCCTTTTTTATCTCTCATAATATTTAAGGCTAATAGAGTTCAATTTATGAATTTAATTCATTTAATTATTATATTAGCATAACTTAAAAGGGGGGATATAAATGTTAAATGATTTAGCACAAAAGATTGCCGAATCAGTTAGTGATGTAATTAGTCATGATGTAATATTTACAGATGAAAAGGCACTTATAATTGGTGCTAGTGATATTTCTAGAATAGGAACAATGCACGAAGCTTCCCTGAGAGTGATTGAAACAGGTAAACCAAATGAAAGTTATTATTTTCTTAATCATAAAGGAAGTAAACCTGGAATAACCCTACCTTTGGAATTCAGTGGAAAAACAATTGGCTCAGTTGGGATAACGGGTGAAAGAAGTGAGGTTGAAAAAATTGCTGTGTTGGTAAAAAGGCAATCTGAATTAATGCTAAAGGAAAGTATTTATCTAGAAACCTCTTTATTAAGAGAACAAGCCTTAACCCAATTCATACAAGATGTTTTAATTTTCGATCATAACAAAAGTAATAATATTATACTAAAAGCTCGTGCGATTCAACTTGGCTATAATTTTAATAATCCTTATATTGTAATTGCAATTAAGTTATTAAAAAAAGATAGTGAAATAAATTTAGATAAATCAAATGAATTATGTTTACAATCAGTAAAACAAAAGGAACTAAAAATAATTAAAAATATATTTTCTAATATTAATGATGTTATAATCCCTTTAAGTAGGGAAAAGTATGTTGTTCTTTATTCTTTAAATTATAAATATAAAGAAAAAAATTTTTTTCAAGAAATTGAAGATAAAAGTATGCAAGTTATAAATTCTTTTAAATTAAAGGGTACTGTGTCAAAAATTGGAATAGGATCCGTAGCAGAAAATTTAACTGATATAAAGAGTTCATATAAATGGGCTTGGAAATCAATGGGATTAGGGGAGAAGGTTAAGAATAATGTTAATATTTATAATATAGAAGAGTTTTATTTAGAACATTTAATATCTGATATGAATAAGGAAGAATGTAAATATTTTACTTCTAAACTATTAAAAGAATTAAAAAAACAAAATGATTATTTTGAACTATCTAAAACTATACTTGCATGGTTTGAATCAGGCTTTTCACAGAGCGAGGCAGCAAAAATTCTATATATACATAGAAACACTTTTATTCATAGGTTAAATAAAATATCTGAATTAACAGAAAGAGACTTAAAAAACATTAGAAATGCTCATGTTCTTTATCTAGCTGTTTTAATCGAAGAAGTCATGAATGAAGATAAAGAATAATATAATCTATACATTAGAATTATTGTGGCAATCCAATACTTGGATTGCTTTTTTGTATTCATCAATTTATTTTATAAAACATATGCATGACAATTAATAGCATGTATAAATTGAACGAAAATCGATATCAGTAATGTGCATATATACCAATGTAATCAAGAAAACAAAATGGTAAAGTATAACAAATGGGAGGGGGTTAGCTTATTAATAAATACATGATCTAATGTATGAGTTAGGAATTGAATAACGTATTAGGTAATTTTAATAAGATTATAAAAAAGAGGAGGAATTTATATGAAAGTTAAAAGTGTAGCAATTTTGGGTGCTGGTAATGGTGGAGGTACAGCTGCAGCTGATCTTACAAGTAGAGGTTTTGAAGTGCGTCTTTATGAGTCTCCAGAGTTTTCTGAAAATTTAGAAGAAACTAAAAGAAAAGGTGGAATTTTATTAAAGGATGATAATGGTGAACAATTCGTTAAACCAGCATTAGTTACTACTAATCTTAAGGAAGCTATTTCAGGTGCTCAAGTTGTTATGATTACTGTACCTACAACTGTTATAAAAATAATTGCAAAAGAGTGTATTCCATTATTAGAAAAAGATCAAGTAGTTGTAATTCATAGTGCGGCTTCATTGGGAAGTTATAGATTTATGAATTTAGCTAAAGAAATGGGGATTACAACACAATTTAAGCTAGGTGAAACAAATACTTTGCAATATGGAACTAGATTCTTTGCCGATAAAGCTGAAGTAGAATTAGGTTTAAGAGCAAAAGGCGTTTTAGTATCTGCTTTACCCTCTTCTGATATAGATAAGGTTTATGATGCTTGGAAACAAATATACCCAACTAGTGTAGCTGCTAAAAATATTTTTGAAACAACATTAAATAATGGTAACCCAGAATCTCATACCGGACCTGGTATATGTAATGCGGGAAGAATAGAATATTCCAAAGGAGAATTTTATTTATATAAAGAAGGTATTACTAAATCTACTGTTCATATGATAAAGGCGGTTAATAGTGAGTGTAGAGCTTTATGTGAAGCATTTGGTTTTGAAGCTAAAACAAAAGAAGATAGAATTGCAGATTTGGGTTATGCCCCAGAATACAGAGGAGATCTTCAAAGACAATATAATAGTAGTCCAATATATTGCAATATAAAAGGACCAACAAGTGTAACAGGACGTTATTTTGTAGAAGATATTTCAAATGGACTCACTATTTGGTCAAGTATAGGTAGAGCTATTGGTGTAAAAACTCCAGTAATCGATGCCATAATTACTATTGGTTCAACCTTATTACAACATAACTTCTGGGAAGAAGGTGAAACTCTAGAAACAATAGGATTAGGTGGGAAAGGTTTAAACGAACTGGTTAATTTAGTAAAATAAAATTACTATATTAACAATAATTAACATAATGCACATCAGAAATATATTAATAAACTTATAAATCTTATGTACAGAGAGGTGATAGCAATGAAGAAAAAACCCTCGTTTAGTCTAGCTTTGTCATGTATATTATTTATGTTTATTGCAATATTAGTGGGTAATGGAATTTTTAAAATTGGTGTTCAACAATTGCTTATTTTATCTGCGGTATATGCTGGTATTGTAGGAATGACATTAGGTTATAGTTTTCGAGAAATGGAAGAAGGTATATCTGAAAAGCTAAAAGAAAGTATGCCTACTATGTACATTATTATGACAGTTGGTATAGTAGTTGGAACATGGATGTTTTCTGGTACTGTTCCATTAATGATTTATGGAGGATTAAAACTTATTAATCCATCTATGTTTTTAGTTACAGCATTTATAATAACTGCTATTGTTTCAACAGCTACTGGTACCGCTTGGGGTTCAGTTGCAACGGCTGGAGTTGCATTGATTGGAGTAGCAGGTGAAATGGGAATTCCTTTAGGTATGGCAGCTGGAGCAATAATTGCAGGAGGCGTATTTGGAGATAAGTTGTCACCATTATCAGATACAACTAATTTAGCAGCATTGGTTGCTAATGTAGACTTATTTACACACATTAAGCATATGCTTTTTACAACAATACCGGCAGCATTAATAGGTTTAATTGTCTATTTTATAGTTGGTAACCAATTTTCTGGAATAGAAGTAGGCAATATAGAAAGTATCAATTTACTCTTAGGAAATTTAGATACCATATTTAATTGGAACATATTAGTATTATTACCAATTCTAATTATACTTGTTGGTTCTATGATGAAGAAACCAACTGTACCATTAATGTTACTTTCTTCTGTTGTTGCTGTAATATTAGGTTCCTTTATTCATGGGCTTGATTTTACAGATGGAATCAAGGCAATGGTAACAGGTTTTAATGTTGAAATGGTTGCAGTAAAAGGAATTGATGTAGCTACAATTATTGAACCTGTATCCAAACTTGCTAATCGTGGTGGAATTATGTCAATGATGATGATAGTTGTGACGATTTTCTGTGGTTATGCTTTTGCAGGAATTATTGAGAAAATAGGATGTTTAGATGTAATTATGGAAAAATTCAGGCATAAAATAACTAAAGTATGGCTATTAATTGCAGCTACAATTTTAGCTAGTGCAGTGTTAGTATTTACTGCTGGAGTTGCTTCTGTATCTATTATTATGGTTGGTGCTTTATTAAAAGATACTTATACTAAAATGGGCCTTAAGACCGAAAATCTTTCAAGAACACTTGAAGACTCAGGAACAATGTTATTGCCATTTGTACCTTGGGGAGCATCAGGTATCTTTTATATAGAGGTGCTTGGAGTCAATGTGGGTCAATATGGGATATGGGCAGTTTCTTGTTATTTATGTATATTTATAGCAATTATTTATGGATTTACAGGTATTGGGATTGCGAAATTAAAAGATAAAGTAACCCTAGAACCTGGGGGCAAATTTAACCACTAAAATACAATGTATGGGCTTAGGGGATTCCCCTAAGCCATTTTTAATTTATTTATTATTGAGTGAGAAACATTATAGTTTTTAGAAATACATTTTTTAGAAATTTTATCTTTAACATTAGGATCAATGGACAGTTAGCATTATTTGAAATAAAGAAATTTTTCACAGAATTGCTTTTTATTATATTTTTGTTAAAAAAATAGTGCTCGTTTTATCCACCGATACCAAATATTATAGAGACTTTTTAAATAATTAAATCGGCTTTAATTTTTTCTATTCCAACCCTTGGCACAAAACGATAAAGTCTTTCGCGTGTTTTAGCATTTTCGATATAATAGTTGAAAAACTTTTCCAAAACATTTAAAGTATCTTCATCAGAAAGATCTTGTACTAAAACATCACCTTTGCGTGTATTCATGCCAGAGTTACCACCTATTAAAATAGTCCAGCCTTTATCCTTTTTACCAAATAAACCGATGTCTCGCACATAGTTTTCTCCACAAGATAAAGGACATCCTGAAACCCCAATTTTAGTTTTAGCTGGAATATCAATATGAGAAAATAATTCATCTATTTTACTAGCAAGTCCTAAAGAATCTTTTTGACCTAATTTGCAAACAGCGCTACCGGGACATGATTGTATGTAATGAAGGCAAGGACCTACAGGTCTGCCATCATCTAAACCAATTTCTTCCCATACCTTATCTACGTCATCTTTCTTTATTCCTACTAAAACTATTCTTTGTGCCGAACTTATTTTCATAATTGGAATATTATATTTTTTCACAACCCTAGAAAATGTTTCTAGTATTTCTGGGGTGATAATTCCACTTGGAATTTTTGGAACAATAGCATAAGTTTCTCCGTCTTTTTGTAAAATTGCACCTTTAGGTAAATCAGACATATTTAAAACTCCTTTCGGTTTTCATAGTTACATAACTTATATTATAATAGAATTTCCAATAAAGATATATTTTTGCAGAATTTTATTGTACAATTTAATTACTATACTATTTTAGGTGGGAAGTCTATGTATCAACGTTCTTTTAAATTAGTGTGTCAAAACTGTTCGTGGTATGTAATTTTAAGAAGAAATGGGGGCATGATTTCAATGTTTTTAAATAATTTTAATTCTTGTCCTAAATGTAAATGTGAAGATCTTGTTACTTTAAAGCCATCTATCAAGGAAACAATTAATCCTTTAGAACAGTTTAAAAAATTTTATTATTTAATTGCAAAGAATAGAAAATAAACAAATAATTATCATTGGTTTTTTTAAATATAAATATAATTATAAATATTATGAGTTTACTGAATAATCTAAATGAAAAACCTGACTCTATGGATTTCTGAAAAACTAAATTATCTCAGAAATCTTACTGGAGTCAGGCTTTATTAAAGACCTAAATCTTCTTGAATTTTTTCAATTCCAACACGTGGAACAAAACGATAAAGACGTTCTTTCTTTTTAGCATTTTCAATATAATAGTTAAAAAACTTTTCTAAAACTTTTAAAGTATCTTCTTCAGTAAGGTTTTTCGCTAAAATATCCCCCTTACGAGTATTTATGCCAGAGTTACCACCTATTAAAATAGTCCAGCCTTTATCCTTGATACCAAAAAAACCGATATCTCGTACATAATTTTCTCCACAAGATAAAGGACATCCTGAAACTCCTACTTTAGTTTTAGCTGGAATAACAACCTTTGAAAACAAACTATCTATTTTATTAGCAAGACCTAAAGAATCAAGTTGTCCTAATCTACACACTGTAGAACCTGGACAGGATTGAATATAATGCAGGCAGGGACCTTCGGGTCTTCCATTATCTAAACCAACTTCTTGCCAAATACTTTCAACATCTTCACCTTTGACTCCTACTAAAACTATTCTTTGCGCTGAACTAATTTTCATAATAGGGATATTATATTTTTTCACAACCATAGAAATTCTCTCAAGTATTTCCGGTGTGATTATTCCACTTGGTATTTTAAGAATTATAGCATAAGTTTCACCATCCTTTTGTAACACTGCACCTCTTGGTAAATCAGACATTTATAAAACTCCTTTCAGTTTAAAACAGTACAAAACTATATTTCATTATAGATTATACGGTAATTATATATATTGAGCAATTTATTGGACAATTTTGTTACTATATATCCTATTTTGGTAGGAAGCCAATGTAGTAACTTAAGTATAAATAATTATCATTTGATTTTTTAAATATAAGTGCTATAATTCTATTTAACTAAATAATTTAATTTCTTCGGGGTAAGGTGAGAAAGTTTAAACTTTCAATTCCTAACCGGCGGTTATAGCCCGCGAGCCTTATGGCAGGAACTGGTGAAATTCCAGTGCCGACAGTAAAGTCTGGATGAGAGAAGAAAAAAGGTCTAATGCTATTTCATGTTTATTTAGTATTGCCTATTTTTTGCTATGTATGTAAAGCCCTCGAAGAAATTTCGAGGGCTTTTTATATTAGGAGGTTACAATGAAAAACACTTATATGGAAAAAGCTTTACATCTTGCCGAAAAAGCCTTAGGTAGAACAGCACCTAATCCTGTAGTAGGTGCTGTGGTTGTCAATAAAGGAGAAATAGTGGGAATAGGTTATCATCAAAAAGCAGGTTCCTTTCATGCTGAAAGAATCGCCTTAAATGATGCTAAAGATAAAGCTAAGGGAGCAGATTTATATGTTACCTTAGAGCCTTGTAATCATTATGGTAAAACTCCCCCATGTACCCAAGCCATAATTGAAGCAGGAATAAAAAATGTTTATGTTTCAACTTTAGACCCTAATCCAAAGGTAAGTGGTAAGGGCATAGAAAAATTAAAAGAAAATGGGATTAATGTAGAAGTGGGATTAAAAGAAGAAGAAGCAAAAAGACTTAATGAATTTTTCTTTAAATATATACAGACAGGTCTACCTTTTGTAGCTATTAAAGGAGCAAGCTCATTAGATGGAAAAATAGCTACTTCTTTAGGGGAATCAAAATGGATAACAGGGGAAAAGGCAAGAAATCATGGTCATTCATTAAGAAATATTTATGACGCTATTATGGTCGGTAAAAATACAGTTTTAAGTGATAATCCAAGCTTAAATTGTCGCATTTCAGGTGGTAGAGATCCTGTAAGAATAGTGGTTGATAGTAAACTTTCCATTTCAAGCGATGCTAATATTTTAAATTTAAATTCAGAGGCTAAAACAATTATTGCAACCACAACTAGTTCTGAGATTACAAAACAAAAGGAATTAGCCATAAAAGCTGAAGTAATAGTGGTAAATGAAGGAGATCAAGTAAATTTAAAAAAGTTATTAGAAATTTTAGCATCTAAAGGGATTACTAGTATTTTAGTTGAAGGTGGAGCTACTTTAACCGGTAGTTTATTTAGTAGTAACTTAGTAGATAAGGTGTATTTTTATAAAGCTCCTTTAATTATAGGGGGAGATAAGGCCAAAGGATTAATAGGTGGAGAAGGGTTTAAGCATTTAGATAAGGCAATTAAGTTAAAAGATTTAAAAGTTGAACCTTTTGGAAATGATTTATTAATAAGCGCCTATGTGAAAGGGTGAAAAACTTGTTTACAGGATTAATTGAAGAAATAGGTGTTTTAAAATCTATTACAGCTGGGAATGAATCCCTAAAAGTAGCTATCACTGCTAGTGAGATTTTAATAGACACAAAGTTAGGAGATAGTATCGCTGTAAATGGAGTTTGTCTAACCGTTATTAGCTTTACCAATAGTGAATTTGTAGCTCAGGTTATGCCAGAAACTTTTCATAAAACTAACTTAAAAGAGCTTAAAATTGGCGAAAAGGTAAATTTAGAAAGAGCTTTAAAAGTTGGGGGGAGACTAGGTGGTCACATGGTAAGTGGACATGTTGATGGTCTGGGAAAAGTTATAGATATTAAAACAAGTGAAATCGCTAAAATTTTTAGCATAGAGGTCAAAGAAGAAATTGGTAAGTATTTAATTCCTAAAGCATCAATAGCAATTGATGGTACGAGTTTAACCATTGTGGATGTAAAGGATAATTATTTTACCGTATCATTAATCCCCCATACTGTAGATGTTACTATTTTAGGAAGTAAAAGAAAAGGAAGCCAAGTTAATTTAGAAGTAGATATGATGGGTAAATATGTAGAAAAATTTATTAATAATATGAAAAAAAACACAAAAGATATTTCTTTAAATTTTTTAAGTGAAAACGGCTTTATTTAAATTTAATAGAAAGAAGGCTATGATATGAAATTTGATTTAATAGAAGAGGCAATTGAGGATATACGTCAAGGAAAAATGTTAATTGTAGTGGATGATGAAGATCGTGAAAATGAAGGAGATTTAGTAATTGCAGCAGATAAAGTAACACCAGAAGCTATAAATTTCATGGCAAGTTATGGAAAAGGATTAGTTTGTTTACCAATCATAGGAGAAAGATTAGACGAATTAGAAATTTCGCCTATGGTAAATAAAAATACAGATAATTTAGGAACAGCTTTTACTGTGTCTATAGATGCCAAGGAAACTACGACAGGAATTTCTGCTTTTGAAAGGTCTTTAACGATTCAAAAAGTTTTAGAAGAAGGGGTTAAGCCTGAGGACTTTAAACGTCCTGGTCATATATTCCCTTTAAGATATCAAGAAGGAGGAGTATTAAAAAGGACGGGACACACTGAAGCAGCCGTAGATTTAGCTCGTTTAGCAGATTGCTATCCTGCGGGTGTTATTTGTGAAATCATGTCAGAGGATGGAACTATGGCAAGAGTTCCAGAATTAATGGAATTTTCTAAAAAGCACGGAATCAAAATTATTACCATTGCAGATTTAATAAAGTACAGAAGAAATACGGAAAAATTAATTAAAAAGGTTGGAAAAACAAATATGCCAACCAAATATGGTGATTTTGAATTACATGCATACGAAGAAACATTAACTGGAGTTACTCATGTAGCCTTAGTTAGAGGAGATGTTAATACGGAGGATCCAGTATTAGTCAGAGTACATTCTCAGTGCCTAACGGGTGATGTGCTAGGATCTTTAAGATGTGATTGTGGTAATCAATTAGAACAAGCTTTAAAAAACATTATAAGTGAAAATAGAGGCGTATTTTTATATATGAGTCAAGAAGGTAGAGGTATAGGCCTTGCTAATAAAATAAGAGCCTATATATTACAAGATCAAGGTATTGATACTGTTGAAGCTAATGAGATGTTAGGTTTCCCGGCTGATTTAAGAGACTATGGAACAGGTGCGCAAATTCTAGTCGATTTAGGAATAAAGAATATAAAACTAATGACTAATAATCCTAGAAAAATTAGAGGACTAGAAGGTCATGGCTTAAAAATTGTAAAAAGGGTACCAATTGAAATTAAACCTGTTATATATAATAAAAGATATCTAAATACAAAAAAAGATAAACTTGGTCATTTAATTTGCAAATAAAATTTAGGGGGAAAAATAATGTTTAAAATTGTTGAAGGAAATTTATTAGCAGAAGGATTAAAAGTTGGTATAGTAGTAGCACGTTTTAATGAGTTTATTTCAAGTAAACTATTAAGTGGAGCTGTTGATGGTTTTAAAAGACATGGAGTAGAGGAAGAAAATATTACAGTTGCCTGGGTACCAGGTGCTTATGAAATACCTTTAATTGCTCAAAAAATGGCGGCTAAGGATTTTGATGCAATAGTTTGTTTAGGTGCAGTAATTAGAGGAGCTACTAGTCATTATGACTATGTATGCGCAGAAGTATCAAAAGGAATTGCTCAAGTAGGATTACAATCAGGTAAACCAATAATCTTTGGAGTACTTACAACAGATACAATAGAACAAGCTATTGAAAGAGCAGGAACAAAATCAGGAAATAAAGGATTTGAAGCAGCTATGTCAGCAATTGAAATGGCAAATCTAGTAAGGTCAATTTAAAGTAGATAAAACTTAAGCAAGTATGTAATAATTTGCTCCCTCCTAAATGGAGGGATTTTTTCTGACTGTTTTTTTAATATGTGATAATATATTATTATTCGGTCTTAAAGAGGAGATTTATCATGATATATCTAAAAAGGCTACTAAAACTTACCGTCATATTTTTTATAATCTCAATTGCAATTGTTTTAACTATTCATTCACATTTAGGCGCTTCACCTTGGGATGTTTTTCATTTAGGCTTAGTTAAGCACACCGGTTTAACGTTAGGGCAAGTTTCACAGGTAGTTAGCTTAACTGTTATCCTTGTTGGTTTTTTTATCGGTGAGATTCCAGGTGTAGGTACTATTGTAAATATGTATTTAATCGGTTTTTACATAGATAAAATAATTGAATATAACCTTATTCCTATAGCTACAAATCCTTTAATCCAATATCTGATGTTGTTTTCGGGTATGTATATTATGGGATGGGGAGTTTACTTTTACTTGAGTATAGGTTTAGGATCTGGGCCAAGAGATGCTTTAATGGTTGGGCTGGTTAAAAAAACAAATAAACCTGTATGGATTATCAGAATGAGTATGGAAGGATTAGTTCTTTTAATTGGTTATTTATTAGGTGGTTTAGTCGGGATTGGTACATTAATAACTGTACTATTTATGGGTAGTATTATTCAGCATTGTTTTAAAGTTGCGAAAAGTGATTTAGCTTTAATCAAGCAACGTACTTTTGTGGATGAATATTATATTATCAAAGCGCTCCTTCAGAAAACAGAATATAAAGAAACGGTAAAAACTGAGCAAGAACAAGAAAGAGAAGTTATTAATAATCAATAGATTGACAAAATTTACAACCTGTTCACTTGTATATTATTTTCTAAAAAGCACACAATATTATTGAAATTAAATACAAACAAAACTTTAGGAGGTTGTTATTATGTCAAGAAGTACAAATAAACCAGCTAACCAAGGTGCTAGTCCTTTCTTAAACCAATTTAAATATGAAGTTGCTAATGAATTAGGAATGGGTAATTATCAAAATATGGATAAAGGATCATTAACCGCAAGAGAAAATGGCTATGTAGGTGGCTACATGGTTAGAAAAATGATCCAATATGCAGAACAAAATATGCATAAATAATAAAAAAGCTAGGTTAATAACCTAGCTTTTTATTATATTATTCATTAAGATTGTTTTTAAAGGCAAAATATTCATTTAGTCGTCTATTTACTATTCTCCAATTTATATTTCTAATAAATGTGTTAATATATGCTTTGCGGTTTGTAGCAAAGTCGAGAAAATAAGCATGTTCATAGACATCTAGTACTAATAAAGGATAGGCATTCCAGACAGGTCCAACATCATGAGCATCTAATCCATAAATATGCAGTCTATCATCTATAGGATCAATAGCTAAAACTGCCCAGCCACGCATGGATAAACCTATATCTCTTAGACGTTCATAAAAATATTCACAAGAAAAATAATCCCTTTGGATTAATTTGAGAATTTTGCCACTGCAATTGCCTTCATTTCCCCCTAAGTTTTCAAAATATAGTTGATGGAGTTTTACTCCATCTAAAGCGTATGTTTCGCCTAACTTTAAAGACCTAATAGAGCTATATGTCGAATTAGGGTTTTCAAAATCTATTTTTTGGTTTAAGATAGACCAAATTTCATTTATCTTATTTACATAACCTTGATATAATTTATAATGTTCCAACAATTGCTTTTGTGAAATCCCTTCAACATTAGAAAAATCAAACTTTTGTGCCATAATCTCTTTTCTCAAAATATCACCTCATATATAACATATATTATTAGCATATTATATTTGGAGAGTAAAGGTACATAATAGGAGGAGTTTTTTATGAAAATTAAATATATAGATAGAAATAGCAAAAAGATTGAAGAAGAAAAAGTATTAGGAGACAAATCTCTTAGATGGCTATATGAACATCCTATGGGTATGGGTCTATTAGAAATGTTTTTTAAGAAGAAATTTTTTAGTTTTATCTATGGAAAAGTACAGGATACAAAATATAGTAAAAGAAAAATTAATAACTTTATAAAAAACTTTGATATAGATATGAAAGATTATAAATTAAACTCAGGAGATTATAGAACTTTTAATGATTTTTTTATTAGAGAAATAAATGAGGGAGCTAGACCAGTTGAAAAGGATATAAATAGGCTGATTTCACCAGCAGATGGAAAACTATTAGCCTATAAAAATATTGATATCCAAAAGATACTGCAAATAAAAGGAATAACATATTCATTAGTAGAACTACTAGATGACGAAAAATTAGCGCGAAAGTATGATAATGGAATTTGTATAGTAATAAGATTAGCTCCTACGGATTATCATAGATTTCATTTTCCAGATGGTGGACTAGCAGAGCAAAGTAAAAAAATTAAAGGTGATTTTTATTCTGTAAATCCGATAGCCCTACAAAAGGTTGCCCTATTATATTGTAAAAATAAAAGAGAAATTTCTCTTTTAAAATCTGATAACTTTGGTGATATATCTCTAATAGAGGTTGGTGCCACTTGTGTAGGAAGTATAATACAGACCTATACACCTGGAGAAGAAATTAAAAAAGGTGATGAAAAAGGATATTTTAAATTTGGGGGATCTACGGTCATCATGTTTTTAGAAGAGGGTAGAGTAATATTAGATGAGGACTTATTAGTAAATTCTCAAAATGGATTAGAAACTAAAGTTAAAATGGGAATGGGAATAGCAAGTAGAATTAATTAAATAAAGAAAAGTCCTAAAGATATTTTAAAATGAAACCTAAGTCAAGGACATTTCATTTTTATCTCTAGGACTTTTTTAATATATTTTAATAGTGTGAACTATTAGACGGCTTAACAAAATTAGCAACTAACGCTAAAAGAAAGGCAGGTATAATCCATTCTAATCCTTTGTCATATAATGGTAAAACACTTAGTGCATTTTTTATAAAGTTTAAATTCAATCCCATGTTTGTACCTATGGAATAAATTAAATTAGTTAGCGATAAAATTACAGTACCCGTTATTGAAATAATATAAACGGCTCTGTTACCTTTAAATAAACCATCAAAAAGTGAAATAACAACTAGTACTATAATTATAGGGTAAACTGTCACTAAGAGAGGTGCTGATACTTCTAAAATTTTTGATAACCCCATATTTGCTAATATTGCGCTTATTAAGACAGTTATGATACAAATTGTGTTATAACTAACCTTACCTTTAGTTAACCGATTAAAGAAACTACCACAACTAGCAACTAAACCTATAGAAGTTGTTAAACATGCCAAAGCCATTGTTAATGCGAGTACTAACTTTCCAGTTGAACCTAATAATGAATCAACTACAAAAGAAAGTAACTGACCAGGATTATCACCTGTAAAAAGAGTTCCTGTAGTCGATCCAATATAAGAAATACCAAGATAAATAGCTGATAATCCTATAGCGGCAATAATTCCAGCTGAAATTGTTACTTTTGCAACTTCCTTTTTATCTTCAATCCCTTTACCTTTAATTGAATTTGCAATGGCAAGACCAAAAATAACAGAAGCAAGAGCATCCATTGTATTGTATCCTTCTAGAAAACCTTTAGTAAAAGGAGAAACTAAGGTCGCTTTACTAGCCACACCTAAAGGAGAAGAAATACCTTTAAATATAATTATACCTAAGAATAATATTAAAAATGGTGTTAAGATGCTACCAACACTATCTAAAATTTTTGTAGGCTTTAAAACAAATAACAAAGTTATTAAGAAAAATATTAATGTTGTGACAGCTAAAGCCATTTTAACTGTTGCAGGGTCGGTAGTACCTAAAAAAGGAGCAACCCCTACTTCAAATGTTGTAGCAGCTGTTCTTGGTATAGCAAGCATAGGACCAATTGAAAGAATAACTATAGTAGTAATTATTTTACTAAAAAGAGGATTTACCCTATTCGCTAAAAGTTCTAAGTCTCCCCCAGCTTTTGCTACTGCAGTAACCCCTAAAAGAGGAAGTCCAACTCCTGTGATAATAAAACCAAATATGGCAGGCCAAAAGCTTCCTCCAGCTTGTAGTCCAAGTTTAGGAGGAAAAATTAAATTTCCAGCTCCTAAAAACATAGCTAAAAGAGCAAGCCCCGTTATGAGGATATCTTTTTTACCTAATTTCATAAAACTTCTCCTTTGTATTAATTTTAAGTATTATTTCTAATCTGTATTACAACAGATTAGAAATAATACTTTTTTAAATTTAGCATCATCTAAGGATGTATGTCAAACTCGAAAAAAGGAGGAATTATTAATAACTCCTCGTAAATTAAAGAAAAAAGTCAAAATTAATCTATAATTAAGAAATATAATTCATGTTTATATTTTAACACGAGTAATATTTAATGCACGAGAAATTTTTATTTATTAGTAAAATTATTATAAAGATAAAACATTTGACAATTATTTTATTAATTGATAAAATAATCAATGTTATCTATGCCGAAGTGGCGGAATGGCAGACGCAGCGGATTCAAAATCCGCCGGGGGCAACCTCGTGAGGGTTCGAGTCCCTCCTTCGGCACCAAACAAGACAAATAAATCCCTAATCCCTTGATGGCACTGCATCTTAGGATTAGGGATTTTTGTTTGTAACACAACCGTAACACAAATTGTAATAGTTAAAATAGTCTCTAAGTTTAGCTCTTTAAATAGCTTATTTATTTAAAAAATCTTGTATCATATTATTTATTAAATCAGGATTATCTTGATTACAGTTATGTAAGTTTTCTTCTAAAATAAAAAAATCATAGTTTCTTTCCTTTGTTCGCCAATAATCTATTTCTTTTTTAAAGTTAATAGTCTTGTCATCTTCGCCAGAAATTAACAGAACAGGTTGAATAATTACATAGTCCTCTTCATAATGAAAAAAGGCATTAATAAGTTTAATAATTCTTAAATAGTCTCTTTTATTTATTCTGGAAAATGAATTTGTAATATATTCCTGCACATTTTGATATTCACTAGAATATTTAGCGCTAGCCTTTATTATAAGTTTCCAAGGAACAAACTTTAGCAGATGTGGAATTAGCTTTAGTGCTGTTTTTTGCCAAAGGTTTAGTTTTTTTGTAATACAGGCACTACCAATTAAGATTAGTTTACTAACCTTTTCAGGATATCGAAAAGAAAACTCTTGAGCTAAATATCCCCCCATCGAGTGACCTACAAAGATAGCATTATGGCAATCTTCTTTTGACATAATAGCAAGTAAATCTTTTATTAGTATATCAACTGTAATTTCAGGGCCTAGTGGCTGAGACTTTCCGTGCCCTCTTATATCCCACAAAATCAAATTATAATCACTACCTAGTGCTTTTACTTGCTCTTTATACATTAAATGATCTAGCCCTAATCCATGTAAAAAGAAAATCCACTGATCACTAGTATTATCTAAAATCCAATAATGAAGAGGACATCCTAATGAGAGATGTTTTTTTTCAATGAAAGGATAGTTCAGATATGTTTTCATGGAATATTATTTTTCATTTTTCCCAATTACTAAATCTGAAGTATCATCTATTAATGCCTTTGAAGCCTCATAGTAATATCTTTGATTTCTATTCATTCCATTTTTATTATTTATATTCCCGCTACGTGTTTTAATTTAAATCAACCTCCTTTATTATTAAAATGTCCTAAAACTTGAAAATTATTAGAATAAAAATTTTATATTATGTTATTATGGTTCTAGCATGTACAAAATTATAAGTTTATATAAATGGGAACATTTTAACATTGATAAACGTCTAGTAAGTACTGGTGAAAGGGGGAAACCAGTAAAAGAATGGAAGATAAACTAATTGAATTAAGCCAAAAGGGAAACCTGGATGCTTTTGAAAAATTAATTATGAGCTACGAGAGAAAAATTTATGTAATTGCTTATCGTTTTATGGGTAATGAACATGATGCTAAAGATTTAACTCAAGAGACTTTTATCAAAGCATTTAAGAATATAAAAAGTTTTAGGAAAGAATCTTCTTTTTCAACATGGATTTGTAGAATAGCAAGCAATGCCTGCAAAGATGAATTAAGAAAAATTAAAAGAAAGCCCTGTGATTCTTTAGATGAAGAAGTAAATGTAGATGATGGGTATGTATATAAGCAAATAGAAGACAAAAGACCTACTCCAGAAGAAATTTATGAGTCAGCAGAACTTAACAAATATTTACAACAAATGCTTAATGAGTTAAATTCAGATTATCGCATGGTTATAGTCTTAAGAGACATAGAAGGATATAGCTATGAGGAAATAGCAGAAATAACCAATGTATCATTAGGAACAGTAAAGTCCAGATTAAATAGAGCTAGAAAAGAACTGAAAGAAAAAATTTCCTCCGGAAAGAAGGGGGGGTAGTTGTGAAAAAGTGTAGTGAGTTTCAGGAAAACTTATCATTATACCTTGATAATTACTTAAGTGATGAGGAAAGATATGAGTTAGAGGAACATTTAGAAAATTGTCCTGAGTGTCGAAAAGAGCTAACTGAATTACAAGAAACACTACATCTTTTAAAAAATTTAAAAGATGAAAACATAATCTTGCCAGCTGATATGAAAAAAGAAATAAGAAAGAAATTAGAGGCAGATACTCCAAAAAACAAATTACTAAAAAATATTACTCAAATACCTTGGAAGATTTTAATGCCTTTAACTTCTGCAGCTTTGATTATGCTAGTTATATTTTTAGGCACATCAATTGGTCCTGACTTTAGCAAGCAAGTCAAACAACAAGCTTCTGAAGAATATAGGATTAGTGATAATAGTTCCATAAATAATGGTGAACAAGTAAATCAGAATTTTACAGAGAGAGCCTTAGCTGATAATAGTGATAATCCTAAAGAAAAAATTTCAAAGGCTCAGTCAATTAAAGAAAAAATAAAATCTATACAAGATAATTTTACTAAACAAATAGCTTTTACTGAAAAAGAAAAGCCTGCAAACGAAGTTAAAAAGAGTGAAATTTCAAAACCAGAGAAACAAGAGGAAAATAAGGATAAGAAACCAACCACTGAACCGTCAGAAACTAATCAGACTATTGCTATGCAACCAAGTATATTTGCACAAAATTTAGATACCATCCCTATCACGAGAAATAACGAGACTAAGGCAAGTAAAAATGGCAATATGCAATTAGAAATATCTGAAAAAGATAACTTTACTAAAAGGATAGTAAGCTTAGTTAATGAGTTAGATGGTGAAATTATAAAACATAGCAATTATATTTATGATCAAAATAATAATCTCGAAGCAAGTAAAATTACCCTAACGATTGCAGAAGATAACTTTGAGGAAGTTTTTAGTCGTTTGAAAAAATTAGGATATGTAAAAACCAGTTCAAAAATAATCGAAAATAAACAAGAAGAGAGTAAAAAAATTAAAACTAAAATAGAAGAACTTCGTGTATTAGAAAACATACTAACAAAAGCTCAGGAAAAAGAAGAAAGCCAAGTGAGCACTAATTACAATGAAAAGGAATTGTCTAAAGTCAAAGATGAAATAAAAAACTTAGAAAACAACTTAGATGATTTAAATAATTCTATTTCAACTGTAACCGTAGATTTAGAAGTAAAGGAAAAAAATTAAATTTAATAAATAATAAAAAGGTGTACAGGAAACTATACTTGTACACCTTTTTGTTATTTATGTTAAAATACCAAGAGGATAATATGAACTCAAATTCATTTCAGATAGATAATGTATAGATAAAATAGGAGTGTAAAGCATGAAAAGAGATAAGTTTATAATTATTGATGGAAATAGTTTAGCAAATAGGGCATTTTATGCGATTCCCCTTCTAAGTAATAGCAAAGGGATTATTACAAATGCGGTATATGGATTTAATAATATGCTAATCCGGATTATTGAAAATGAAAAACCAAGCTTTTTAGCGGTAGCGTTTGATAAAAGTAGAAAAGTGTTTAGAAATGATTTATATGAAGACTATAAAGCTAATAGAAAAGCCATGCCTACGGAACTAAGATCACAGATGGATTTAATTAAAGAATTATTAAAAGCCTTTAATATTACTTATTATGAAAAGGAAGGTTTTGAAGCTGACGACTTAATTGGGACTATTATTAAATATGGAGAAAATCAAAACTGGGAAAACTTAATTTTGACGGGAGATCGAGATGCTTTACAACTTGTATCTGATCAAACAAAGGTTCTTTTAACTAAAAAAGGCATAACCAATTTAGAAATTTATGATGTAGATGCTATTAAAGAAAAATATAATTTAAAACCTGCTCAAATAATTGATTTAAAAGGTTTAATGGGAGACACTTCAGATAATATTCCAGGGGTTCCTGGGGTGGGAGAAAAAACAGCTTTAAAACTTTTACATGAGTATGAAAGTGTAGAAAATTTATATAATTCTCTAGGTGAAATAACAGCTAAGAAGTTAGGAGAAAAACTTACTGAAAACAAAGAAATGGCTTTTATAAGTAAAGAATTAGCAACGATCAATTGTGAAGTAGAGATGGATATTAAAGTAGAAGATTTAGCTTTAAAAGAATATAATCCAGAAGCTTTGCTGGATTTATATAGAGAGTTAGAATTTCAAAATCATTATCGGAATATTTCTACTGAGCAAGATCCGCAGACGAGCTTACCAGAAATAGGCGAGTCAATTTCTAATTCAAATATTTTAGAAGAAATATTACAGTTAAATACAGAAAAGAAATTAATATTTATGCTTACCTTTGACCCAAAAGATGTTAAAGGATTACATCCTAAAGGGATGGGGCTTTTAATTAATGAAAAAGCATATTTTATCAGGTTTGAAAATGATTTTAGTAGGTATGCAGAGGTTTTAAAACCTTATTTAGAGAACAATGAAATAACTAAGGTAACACATGATGTAAAAAAAGCCAAAGTATGTTTTATGAAAGAAAATATACATATAGAAGGCTTAGAATGGGATATATTAATAGGGGCATATTTATTAGATCCAACGCAAAATGATTTAAGCATAGAAGGTCTTATTTCCAAATACTTAAATAATCAGGTGGAAAAAACAGGGAATGAAATATTTATGTTAATGCATGGGTTAAAAGATTTAAGCACTCTAATTATTAATGCATTAGAAGAAGATCTCCTAATGAGATTATACTTAGATATAGAGTTACCACTAGTGCAGGTATTGGCTAAAATGGAAATGCAAGGAGTAAAGCTTGATCGGATTCAATTAGAAGAAATGGGTAAGGATTTAAGTGAAAGAATAGAAGTCTTAACTAGTACAATTTATAGATGGACAAATGAAGAATTTAATATAAATTCTCCTAAGCAATTAGGGGTAGTTTTATTTGAAAAATTAGGCTTACCAATTATTAAAAAAACAAAAACTGGGTATTCAACTGATGCTGAGGTTTTAGAAGAATTAGCGAGAGAATATCAAATTGTAAATGACATAATCCATTATCGTCAATTAGTAAAACTTAAAAGCACATATGTAGATGGAATGCTAAATATCATCGATCCTAGAACAGAAAAAGTTCATACTTCTTTTAATCAAACGGTAACAGCAACGGGTAGACTTAGTAGTACAGAGCCTAATCTACAAAATATACCTATTAGATTAGATGAAGGTAGAAAGATCCGCAAAGCATTTATTCCATCTGAAGAAGGGTATATATTATTAGCAGCAGATTATTCGCAAATAGAGTTACGAATTTTAGCACATATATCCGAGGATCAAGTGTTAATAGAAGCCTTTAAACAAGGGCAAGATATTCATAGACGAACAGCTTCAGAAGTTTTTGGAGTACCAATAGAAGAGGTTACTACAGAACAGCGTCGACATGCTAAAGCTATTAACTTTGGAATAATTTATGGATTAAGTGATTTTGGTTTAGCAAAAGATTTAGGGATAACTCGCCTGGAAGCTAAAAACTACATAGATAATTATTTTAGTAGGTATTATGGAGTAAAGACATGGATAGATAGTATTATAGAAAAAGCAAGAGAACAAGGCTATGTTACTACTTTATTAGAACGCAGACGTTATTTAAAGGATATCTTAAGTAAAAATAATAATTTAAGAAAATTTGCTGAAAGAACTGCTATGAATACTCCTATTCAAGGTAGCGCTGCAGATATTATAAAGCTTGCTATGATAAGGATTGATGAAAAGTTAGAGCAAAATGGTTTTAAAGCTAAAATGCTAGTTCAAGTACATGATGAATTGGTATTTGAAATTCCTCCAAATGAAAGTTCTAGGGTAATTACGATAATTAAAGAATCAATGGAAGAAGCTTATCCCTTAGAGGTACCATTAACGATTGATATGCAAGTAGGATTTAATTGGTATGAAATGGAGTCAATTTAAGAGGTGATAAAATGCCAGAGCTTCCGGAAGTAGAAACAATTAAAAGATCATTACTGCCTCTTTTAGTGGGAAAGAAAATAATAAATGTGGATATAAAAGTACCAAATTTACTGAAATACCCATTAGCTGATAAAGAGCATTTTGAAGAAGTACTAAAAGGTAGTACTTTTTTAGATATACAAAGAAGAGGTAAGTATTTACTATTTCATTTGAACAAAGGCTGGATATTAGTTATTCATTTAAGAATGACAGGAAGATTATTATATACACCAAAAGACCAGACAATAGAAAAACATACACATGTAATTTTTTCTTTAGACGATGGTAATGATTTAAGATTTCATGACATTAGAAAATTTGGCTTAATTTATTTAGTGCCACAAGATGGCCTACATTTGCTTAAAGGTTTGAGTGGATTAGGACCTGAGCCACTTAGTGATGATTTTAGTTTAGATTCTTTTAAGCTTGCTTTAAAGAACAAAAAACAAAAGATAAAGCCTTTATTATTAAATCAAAACTTTATAGCAGGTATCGGAAATATTTATGCTGATGAAATTTTATTTCAAGCTAAAGTACATCCAGAGGAAATTATTAGTAATTTAGGTGAAGATAAAATTGAAAAAATATATGATGCTATTAGGGATAGATTAACTAAAGGGATAGAGTTTAGAGGGACATCAATTAAAGATTATGTCGATGGTTTAGGCCAATCTGGAATGTTTCAAAATGAATTAAAGATATATGGGAAAAAGGGTGAACTTTGTTTAAACTGTGGTCACGTATTTGAAAGAATAAATGTGGGTGGTCGTAGTAGCACAATTTGTCCTTGGTGCCAAAAAAAGAACTAATGTACTGACACATATATCTACCCTACTCCATACAATGTAAGTAATTAAAATACTTGCGTTGTGTTGGAGGGAAGTACAATGATTTGGTCTATTGTTGTGTTTGCGATTGCGTTAAGTTTAGATGGCTTTGGCGTGGGTGTTTCATATGGATTTCGTAAAATTAAGATACCTTGGAAATCCTTAATGATTATATGTATTTCATCTGCTTCAGCTATTGCTGTTTCAATGTTTGCAGGAAAAATGCTAGCTAGTATTCTTTCTCCAAATATTGCTGAATTTATCGGTGGATTAGCATTGATATTAGTGGGTTTATGGTTATTGATTCAAGTTTGGGCAAACAGATTAACTCCTAAGGAAACAGGATTAAATGGTGAAGTGGAGCATCCTTTACCTGTATTTAAAATATCTATACCAAGTTTAGGATTAATAGTTAATGTTTTAAAAGAGCCTATTAAGGCAGACCTAGACTCATCAGGAACAATAAGTATGAATGAATCCTTACTTCTAGGATTTGCCCTAGCTATGGATGCCTTAGGTGCTGGTTTAGGAGCGGCTATGACTGGGTTTCATCCAGTAATTACGCCGATAATTGTGGGTTTAGTAAAGTTAGTATTAGTTACGACTGGTTTATATATGGGTAGTCACAATCTTTTAAACAATTTACAAAAGAAATTAGAAATATTGCCGGGATTAATAATTTTAATTATGGGCTTATCAAAGCTATTATAAATAATATGCAAGTAATTTAAATATATTATTTATTAGCCCCTTTTATTCTAATTAAATAAGGATGAGTGAACTAAATTGAAGATAATAGGTTTAACTGGCGGAATTGCTAGCGGAAAAAGTACAGTATCTAATTATTTAAAAGAGTTAGGTGCATTTATAGTTGATGTCGATAATATTGCTAGAGAAATAGTAGAGCCAGGAAAACCAGCATGGTTAGAAATAAAAAATGAATTTGGTCAAGATTTTATTAGAAATGATCAGAATATAGACCGAAAAAAATTAGGAAAGTTAATTTTTTCATCTAATCTAGCTAGAGAAAAGTTAAATAACATAACTCATCCAGAAATCATCTTAAAAACACAAGAATTGATTGAAGAATTAAAACACCAAAAATTATATCCACTAATTGTTATAGACGCACCTTTATTAATAGAAGTGGGAATGACAGAACTTGTAGAAGAAGTGTGGCTTGTTGTGGTAGAATATCAAGAACAAATTAAAAGATTAATGATTAGGGATAACATTTCTTTAGAAGAAGCCATAAAAAAAGTACATACTCAAATGAAAACAAAAGAAAAAATGAAATATGCAAGTTTAATAATAAACAACAACAATTGTATTCAGAATACACTTAACCAAGTTAAAGAAATTTGGGATAAAATAGTTTAAAATAAGCATGAATGTTTTTTATAAAGCATAACATTACACTAGTTGATTTTATAATGAGGGTACAGATATGATTTTACGTATACGAACTTTGATGAAAATTATGGTAGTTCTCTTTTTATTAGTGTTTATGGGACTAATTTTACTTAATAGTTCCTGGTTTTTAAAATTATTTTATCCTAAGCCATATGAGGACATAGTTTCTGCTGAAAGTATTAAACATGATGTCGATGAAAATCTTATTTATGCAATTGTAAAAGCAGAAAGCAAATTCAATAAAACAGTTGTATCTCCTAGAGGGGCTAGAGGTCTTATGCAGATAATGCCCGAAACAGGTGCTTGGATAGCAGAAGAACTAACTCTTGAGGGTTATAGTCAAGATAAGTTATTTGAGCCTTATAGTAACCTTAAAATGGGTATTTGGTATTATAGCTATTTGGTACAGCAATTTAAGGGAAATAATATAACTGCAATAGCTGCTTATAATGGTGGAGAAACAAATGTAAACAAGTGGATAAAACAAAATATTTGGTCTGGTCAGGAAAGCGATGTGCAGAATATTCCTTTTAAAGAAACCAGAGAATATGTTATTAAAGTTCTCATGAATTACAAAATGTATCAAAATTTGTATACAGATCAAACAATTTAATTTAGAAAATCGTAAGTTCAACAAGCTTACGGTTTTTTTATTGATTTTTTGTAATAATACTTTAAAGATAGGTAAAACATAATAAAAAGGTGAAAAAGAGATAAAAATATTTCTTTTTTTATAGGCTTATGGTATAAAGGAATAGATGTATTATTGGTAAATTTTAAATATTATATATATGTTTTTAAATTCGAGGAGGAAGTAACCATGCCTGAAAATAAACTTATGAGTTTAGACCAAGTTAATAATTTTAAAGTAAGTGAAGACCGGGTCTTATTTTCTGCAACTCACGAGGAAATACTAAATGGTGCCACTACTGATATCTACTTTGTAAAAACTCATGAGATCTTAAAAAATATGGGTAAGGATGATATAGAAGTAGTAGCTGAAGTATTTGCCCGTAAAAGTGGAGTATTTTGTGGTTTGCCGGAAGCTATGAGCTTATTAAAGGATTCGGATGTTGAGATTTGGGCTCTGCCTGAAGGAGAAACTTTTGAAAGAAAAGAAGTCTTAATGCGTATTAAAGGAAGTTATGGAGAGTTTGGTTTATTTGAAACTCCTCTATTAGGAATCCTAGCAAGTTCTAGTGGTTGGGCTACAGCTGCTAGGGAAATTAAAGAAGTTTCAGGGGACAAGATGTCCTTAGTTTTTGGAGCTAGGCATGTTCATCCTGCAATTGCTCCAGTTATGGAAAGATCTGCTTTAGTTGGTGGTGTAGATGGTGCAAGTTGTATCCTAGGTGCAAAACTAGGGGGCAAAGAACCGAAGGGAACTGTACCTCATGCAATTTTTTTAATAGTTGGTGATACAGTTGAAGTAGCTAAAGCATATGATGATTTAATGCCTGAAGGCGAGCCACGTTTAGTGCTAGTTGATACCTTTAAAGATGAAGCTGAAGAATCTTTAAGGGTCGCTGAGGCGCTAGGAAAAAGATTAAATGGAATAAGATTAGACACCCCAAGTGAAAGGGGTGGCGTAACCCCAGCTCTTGTTAGAGAAATTAGGGCAAGGCTTGATTTAGCAGGTTTTGAGCATGTACAAATATTTGCTTCCGGTGGATTAACTCCAGATAGAATAAAGGATTTAAAAGAAGCTGGTGTTGAGTCTTTTGGGGTAGGTAGTTATATTTCTGGTGCTAGAGCTATAGATATGACTATGGACTTAAAAGAAATTGGTGGTAAGTCTATCGCTAAAAGAGGTCGTATCCCTGGCATTACGCCAACTGATAGATTAGTAAAGTTAAAATAAGTCCAATTTGGCATATTGAATTTGCTAAAAAAATAAAAAGAAGAAGATAAGAATAAAAAACGAAATTCTAAAACCAAGTACATAAATATATTACATGTAAAAAAATCCCACCCTTTTGGATCATTTATAATTAAAGTAAAGGGTGGGAATTAAGATTATTGATTAATTGATAAAATAGTGTTACAATAAATTTTGACAAATTAATTTGCGGAAGTGGCGGAATGGCAGACGCGCTAGCTTGAGGGGCTAGTGGGAGCAATCTCGTGTGGGTTCAAGTCCCATCTTCCGCACCAATTGTATTTATTTTTAAAGGCATCTTCAAATGAGGTGACCCCTAAAAGTTAGACTTTATTAGCGAGACAGTTTCGGCTGCCTCGCTATTTTTATGCAGCCTGAAGACTAAGTCTGTATTGCACTGGACTTAGCCATCCAAGTTTCTCTTTAATTCTCTTTTCGTTATAGTAATTTATGTATCGTTCAATTTCCGACTTCAATTCCTCATAGCTGTAATAGACGACACCATAGTAAATCTCTTGTTTAAGCAGTCCAAAGAAGTTCTCCATAACGGAATTATCATAGCAGTTACCTTTTCTAGACATACTTTGAAAAATACGTTCTTCCTTAAGCCGGTTAGAGTATGCTCTCATCTGGTAAGCCCATCCTTGATCTGAATGGAATGTTCGGCGATAAGGACAATCTGAGGTTATTTTAATGGCCTTATCTAGTGCATCCATTACGCTCTTTGGCCGTTAGGACGCTTAG